>JBJEIV010000298.1:0-9397 GCA_051877395.1 Candidatus Ornithomonoglobus sp. | reverse complement strand
ATAAGGAAAAGCCGCTCCAGGACGAGGTCGAAAAGCTCAAAAAGGAGTGGAAGGGCACGGGCAGCACTGCAAAGCTTGTTGTGGATGAGAACGACATTGCCGGAATACTTTCGGACTGGACCAATATCCCCGCGTCAAAGCTGAAGCAGGAGGAGATGGAAAAGCTCCGTCACCTTGAAGAAACGCTTCACGCGAGGGTCATCGGTCAGAACGAAGCGGTAACTGCTGTTGCAAAGGCAATCAAGCGCGGCCGCGCAGGACTGAAGGACCCGAAGCGTCCGATAGGCTCGTTCCTGTTCTTAGGGCCTACAGGCGTTGGTAAGACAGAGCTTACAAAGACTCTCGCCGAGGCGCTGTTCGGCTCCGAAAACTCGCTGATAAGGGTTGATATGTCGGAGTACATGGAAAAGCACGCAGTATCAAAGTTTATCGGCTCGCCTCCGGGATATGTAGGCTTCGAGGAGGGCGGACAGCTCACTGAAAAGATAAGAAAGCATCCGTATTCCGTAATACTCTTTGACGAGGTTGAAAAGGCGCATCCTGATGTGTTCAATATCATGCTCCAGATTCTTGATGACGGTATCTTAACCGACGCCCAGGGCAGGCGCGTTGATTTCAAGAACACCGTAATCATCATGACCTCAAACCTCGGCGCAAGTGAGATTCTCGGAACAGGCTCCTCAAAGCTCGGCTTCAGCAATTCCACGGATAACCAGAAGAGCGAGAGGGAGACTATTAAGGAAAAGGTAATGGGGGAGGTAAAGCGCGCCTTTAAGCCTGAGTTCTTAAACAGAATCGACGAGATAATCGTATTTGACCGTCTTGAAAAGGACGAAATCAAGCAGATTGCAAATCTCATGCTGTCATCGCTCAAAAAGCGTCTTGCTGATAATGAAATCACGGTAAGCTTCAGCGATGCCGCGGTTGAAAGGATAGCGGACGAGGGCTTTGACAAGGTATACGGTGCGAGACCGTTAAGGAGAGCGATCCAGAGCAAGATCGAGGATATGCTGTCGGAAAAGATTATCGACGGAGAGATCAACGCAGGCGACACAATTACAGTCGACTGCGCTGACGGAGAATTTACAGTCAATAAGTAAGGCTCAATATAGTAGAGCGGCAAGCCCCTATGGCTAAGGCCCCACGCAGAGATGCGCGGGGTCTTTTTTTCGGTTGACCTACTGCGTATTAGGTGGTATAATAAAGAAAGCTTAGTAAAAAGTATATATAATGGGGTGTTTGGAGGATATGAGTAAAAAAAACACAGCAACGTTTTTTGCGGTTCTTGCGGCGGCATTTTATGCGGTCAATATTCCGCTGTCAAAGCTACTTATGCAGAATATCGGGCCTGCCATGATGGCGGCATTTCTGTATCTGGGCGCAGGAATAGGTCTTTTTATATACAGCTTTATATGCGCCTTATCGGGCAAAGCGGCCGTAAAGGAGCCTTTGACAAGAAAAGAACTGCCGTATACCATTGCAATGATTGTGCTGGATATTGCGGCGCCAATATTACTCATGCTTGGAATTGCAAGGACAAATTCGGCAAATGCTTCGCTGCTGAATAATTTTGAGATTGTGGCAACCTCTCTTATCGCTTTGCTTATCTTTAAGGAGGTTTTGTCAAAGAGGCTTGTTATCGCTGTTATAATGGTTACCTTAGCCAGTGTTATACTGGGCTTTGAGGGAGCGGACAGCTTTAAATTCAATACAGGCTCGCTGTTTGTTATCGGCGCGTGTACATGCTGGGGACTTGAGAATAACTGCACAAAAATGCTGAGCAATAAAAGCTCTGTGGAAATCGTCACTATCAAGGGCTGCTTTTCGGGCGCGGGAAGCCTTGTAATAGCCTTTATGGCGGGAGAGCGCCTGCCCGGATTAAAATGGATATTTGGCGTTCTGCTGCTCGGATTTGTCGCATACGGTCTCAGCATCAATTTCTATATTATGGCGCAGAAGGAATTGGGAGCCGCTAAAACAAGCGCGTACTATTCCATAGCTCCGTTCCTCGGCGTGGCATTCAGCATGCTGCTGCTGAGGGAAAGACCGGGCTTACAGTTTTATGCCGCATTGGCGATTATGGCAATAAGCACGGTTATCATGGTCAAGGATTCAATAACCTTACAGCATAATCATATCCATAGCCATGTTCACACTCATGAGCACAGACACGGAGATATCATACATACCCATGAGCACGCGCATGAGCACTCGCATTCCCATGTTCACTATGACAATGGAGAGGAGCATACTCATATTCACAGCGATTTATCAAATCATGAGCACTCACACGCGGATAATATATAAAAATATTTTAACCCCTTGCCAAATCCTGTTGGGTGTGTTATAATAATTCCGCAATGGTATTCAGGGAAGCAGGGTGTAATCCCCTCGCAGTCACGCTACCGTAAAAGACCGATGTTGCCGGTATAAGCAGGATAACCTCCGACGAGCCGCAAATGCGGCTGTCTCCGGTTATTGTCACTTATACAACTCCGGCACACGGTTGTACAGCCGGGTCGCTGGCCATTAGCATCCAAAATAAATTCCTGCGAGCGACGGGAAATGGAGGTAATATTTTATGTCAAAAAAACTCATCAAGGCGTTTGTTGTATCAGCCTCGGTGCTTCTTTTGGTGCCGGCAACTTTCGCTTGCGCAATGCACATCATGGAGGGGTATCTCTCTCCGGGCTACTGCGTGTTCTGGGGCGCGCTGTGCGTTCCGTTCCTTATATGGGGCGGCATCAGCATGTCAAGGCAGACTAAGGCCGATAACATGGTAAAGCTTCTGCTTGCTCTTTCGGGCGCGTTTGTATTCATTATTTCATCACTTAAAATTCCATCGGTAACGGGAAGCTGCTCACATCCCACAGGTACGGGTCTCGGTGCGATCCTTTTCGGCGCGCCGATAATGTCGGTGCTGGGGATAATCGTGCTTGTGTTCCAGGCGCTGCTTCTGGCTCACGGCGGTCTTACGACACTGGGCGCAAACACCTTCTCAATGGCGATTGCCGGACCGTTTTTGTCGTGGGGCTTGTATAAGCTCATGAAAAAGCTGAAGGCTCCGGCGGGTGTATCAGTTTTTCTTGCCGCTACTCTCGGCGACCTTTTTACCTACATAGTGACCTCATTCCAGCTGGCAATGTGCCACAATGACGGTAATTTTGTGTTCGCCCTCGGCAAATTCATGCTTGTATTCGCGCCCACTCAGCTCCCGATCGCGATCGCGGAGGGTATTCTCTCGGTTATGATATTCAATATAATTGAAAAATATTGCGGCAAGGAGCTTAAAATACTCGGAGTAACAGGCGAAAGGAGGGTTTCACTGTGAAGCTTTGGTTGAAAAATACACTTCTGGCAGTTCTGCTTGTTATAGTTGTCGCGGTTCCGCTTATGTTCATGGGAGAAAATGAGTTCGGAGGCACGGATGATGCAGCTTCGGACATAGTAACCGAGGTGGATTCGGGCTATGAAACATGGTTTGACAGCGTCTGGGAGCCGCCGTCGGGTGAAATAGAATCCCTGCTGTTCTGCGTTCAGGCGGCGATAGGCGCGGGCATAGCCGGCTATGTGCTGGGCAGAGTGACCTCGAGAAAAAATGCTGATAGATAAGGAAGCGTATCGTTCAAGGCTCTCGGGGATAAGCCCGGGTCTTAAAATGCTGATGTCGCTCTACTGTATAATAAACTGCATAGCGGCGGACAGCATGATAACAAGTCTTATGACGCTTTTTATAATGTCCGCTGTGATATGCGCGGTGGGGGGATTGAAGGTGAAGCGTCTGATACATTTTCTGAAAATACCGCTGTTTTTCACGGTTATAGGAACAGCGGCTCTCGCGGTGGAGGCGGGAAAGACGGATTACATCGTTTCATTTTTAGGAATAGGCGTAACACGTTCGGGCGCGCTTTATGCTCTTGGGATGTTTTTCAGATGCATGGGCTCTGTAAGCGCGATGTATTTTCTGTCGCTGACAACTCCCGTCACCGCAATGTTTACGGTTCTTCGGCGCACGCCGCTGCCCGGTTTTTTTGTGGAAACGGCGGAGCTTGTATACAGGTATATATTCGTGCTTTTCGACTCCTATAAAAAAATAAATGTCGCTCAGGAGTCGCGTCTCGGATATAACACGCTTCGGGCAAAATACCGCTCTACCGCGCTTATCGGCGGAGCGGTGTTCATAAAGGCAATGGAGCAGGCGCAGCGGAGCTTTACGGCAATGGAAAGCCGCGGCTATACGGGAGAGATCAAGGTTCTGCCGGGAGAGTATACGCTGCAAGCATATCATATAGCGGCGGCGGTAATAATATGCGCGCTGCTGACAGCCTCGGGGGTGATATTTTGAACAGTATAATTGAGACCGAATCGCTGTGCTGTGATTATGACGGCGAGCCGGCATTAAAAAATGTAAGCATTTCAATTCCTAAGGGAAAAATGACCTTTGTCCTCGGCGGCAACGGCGCGGGGAAATCCACGCTGTTTCTGACGCTGAACGGCATAATAAAGCCGTCGGGCGGACGCGTGCTGTTTAACGGCGAGCCGCTGAAATACGATAAAAAATCATTGAGAAAAGCGAGGGAAAGAACTGCTCTGGTGTTTCAGAATCCTGATGATCAGCTTTTCTGCGCGTCGGTATATGAGGATATTTCCTTCGGCGCAGTCAATATGGGGCTTGACGAAAAAGAGGTGCGCCGCCGTGTTGACGAGGCTATGGAGATAACAGGAGTAACGGCGTTTAAGGATAAGAGCGTTCACGCTCTGAGCTGCGGACAGAAAAAACGCGCCGCAATCGCGGGCGTACTTGTAATGGAGCCGGAGGTGATGATTCTGGACGAGCCGACAGCGGGACTTGACCCCGAGGGCACGGGAGAAATTATGGCGGCGCTCAGAAAAATCAAGAAGGAAAAGAACCTTACAATAATCATATCAACGCATGACATGGACATGGCGCCGGTATATGCGGAGTGGGTATATCTTCTTGACCGCGGCGAGGTCGCGGCGGGAGGAAGCGCGGAGGAGTTCTTTTCATCACCTGAAATACTTCGGGCGCACAAGCTAAGACTTCCGCGGGTATCGCATCTGCTTGAAATACTAAGTAAGCGCGACGGCATAAGCGTAAGCGCGGGCGCGGCGACAATTTCCGCCGCGCGCCGCCAGCTGTTGGCATACATGAAAAGGTGAGCCTTCAGGCTTTTTAATCTGCCTTGTACAGCTCCCCGATATTAGCCTTATACTCGCGCGGTGTCATGCAGTAAATGCGCTTGAAGGCGCGGTTAAAGGTGCTCTGGCTGGTAAAGCCGGAGTTATTGCAGATATTTGTAATTGAATCATTGGTGGTACGAATCAGTCCTGCCGCATACTCGGCGCGTATAAGCGCTAAGTAGTTGGGCAGGCTGATTTTTATTTTCTCCGAAAAGGTGTGGGAGATATAGAATTTGCTCACGGAAAATTCCTTTGCGAGTAAATCAAGCGTTATGTCATTGCGGAAGTTCTCGCCTATATAGGTTATGATTTTCTGGGTGAGGTTTTTTACCGGAGCTGCTCCCGAATGGCTCAGCTTCAGCTTTTTTATAAGCTTTGAGATTATTAAAAGGGTCAATGCCAGCTTTTCCGCCGGGTCGGCGCAGTCCGTAATTTCCTTAAATGCGGTAACGGTCACCTCGTCAATATCCGTGATGATGGGATTTTCTGAGGAACATTCCTCAAAATCGGGCAGAATGCTGCCGAAAATATCGGTGGAGGCAATAACAAACACCTGATCCGTATTGCGCCATTCATTGCGGTAGTAGGTGTGGATCGTATTAGGGAAAATAACAGCAGCTTCTCCTTCGCGGATTTCATATTCCTTTCCGTCAATATTGATATGCTGACCGAGCTTAAAAACATATATAAGCTCGATTTGTTTATGTATGTGAGCGCGGTATCGCAGCTCGCGGGTGTTGTGAATCACATTTATATCCGAAGGCTGAAATTCATAAAACGGCACCATATAGATGAACCCCTTTCCAAAGTGCAATTTTTGACTACATTCTTTATTTCTTTGACTATTATTATACACGGAAAAATGATAAAATGCAAGCAGATATTTGTGGATTTACAACAAAATGCAGAGAGGAGTATAATTATGAGACTTAAAAAGGCTTTATCGGCATTTGTCGCGGCGGCAATGGCGGCATCGTGTATCACGGTTCCGGCATTGGCTGAGGGTGACTACGGAATGGTTACGACAAATTCCGACGGTTCAATCACACTGAATTTCGGTCAGGATTCAATCACGCAGAGCGCTCACCACAGCAAAGAGAATATGGTGACGGATGCTACATACAATGTGCTGCGCGCGGATTATTTCCAGACCGATGACAACGGCACAGCGGTGCTGACCTTGCCGTCGGTGGACCTTAACGGAACAGGGTACACAAAGGTTGATGTCACGGGCGCTGTGCTCAACAGTATGGCAATGGAGATTAAAGTAGGCGACACGTCCGTCGCAGGCTATTCAGAGGTGTATACAGGAAGCTGGAGCGTCTATTCGACCTTTACCACAGACCTCACAACCACAGAGGCGAGCGGTAATGTTACGCTGAATATCAGCGGCGCGGCAAGAACATATGCCGGAAACTATGTTTATGTAAAATTCTATAGCGGCGCGGGCGGCGGCACAGCAACTCAGCCGCCTGCGGTAACGCTTGACCCGAATGCGACCGCGCCTCCGGCGCCTTCGGAAAATCCGAACGGGCTGCTTCCGTATCAGGACGAGTCGCTTTCGTTTGAGGAGCGCGCGGCAGACCTTGTTTCAAGAATGACGCTTGAGGAGAAGGTTGCGCAGCTTGGTTATACGGCTCCTGCAATTCCGAGACTGGGTGTTTCGGCATATAACTACTGGAAAGAATGTCTGCACGGAGTAGCGCGTCAGGGAAAGGCGACCAATTTCCCGACACCACTCTCGCTTTCCAACACATGGAACCGCGAGCTTGTATATGACGTTGCGGACATAACCTCAACAGAGGCGCGCGCAAAGAACAACAGATACAACCTTTCATACTATACCCCGACAATCAACATGGCACGCGATCCGCGCTGGGGCAGAAATGAGGAGACCTACGGCGAGGACCCGTATCTTACGGGACAGCTTGGCGGAGAGTTTGTGAAGGGTATGCAGGGCGATGATGAAAAGTACATAAAGATTATCGCGACAATCAAGCATTTTGCGGCAAACAACAATGAGGCAAACCGCCGCGGCGGCAGCTCGGTAATGAACGAGTTCAATTTCAGAAACTACTATCTGAAGGTGTTCCAGAACGTAGCCGAGATTGAGATGCCGGGCTCGGTAATGTCCTCATATAACGCGACAACAATCTATCGCAACGGCGAGATATTGTATAACTATCTGCCGTCGTCGGCCAATACATATCTCTTAACCGATATTTTAAGACGCACATGGGGCTTTGACGGCTATGTTACAACCGACTGCGGCGCGGGCGAGGATATGATTTCAAACACATCATACATGAACGGTATTCTCGGCAGCACAACCGCTGCAAGCGGAGCATATATAGCGGCTGCGCTTAAAGCGGGTATGGATGTTGAGTGTAACCTCGGAGGAGGAAACGCGTCAACAGCAAACGGCGCAGACGCGGTGCTTGAGGGTTATATCACAGAGGAGGAGCTTGAAACAAATATTTATCATCTGTTCCTCCAGCGATTCAGAACAGGCGAGTTTGACGAAACGTCAAGCTACCGTGATATTACATCGGCTGCGATTGAAACCGATGAAAACGTAGCAGTTGCCGAACAGGCGGCAGAGGAGTCTTGGGTGCTTCTCAAGAATGATGATAATATACTTCCTATAAAGAACGCGGAAAATGTCACGGTAGTAGGAAACATGGCAAATACTCTTGCCCTGGGCGACTATACCGGATCACCGACAAAGACTGTAAAGCCTATTGAAGGCATAAGAGCGGAGCTTGAAGATCAGGGAACAGAGGTAAGCTATCTCGGCGAAATAACAGATGATGAGAAGCTCTTTAACGTAAAGAGCATAACCTTTGTAATGAAGGACGGCTCAAAGAAAGCGGTTGACCTTTCGGCGGCAGAGAGTGTTTCGGGCATGACGCTTTCGGGCGGAACGCTGATAGACGTAACGCCTAAGGCTGCGGCGGTAATTAAGAATATAAGCTTCTTAAATGTCGCATCGGTTGAGGTTGAAATGGCAACAGGGGCGCGTATCGGCGGCTCGCTTAACATCGCCTACGGACAGGGCGGACCGACCGTTGCGGCAATTAACACAACTGCAACGGCTGATACAGATACATATGTTGTATGTACAGGTGATTATACCGGTGAGGACGGCGGCTATAACGGTACGGCCGATATGTATATCTCGGCAAGCGCGGCGGTACAGGAATTTTCGGTTGCAAACTATAAGACACAGCTTGACTCCGCGGATGTGATCATAGCATACGCGGGAACTGTTCCGAAGCAGGACGGCTTCGGTGATCAGGACGCGTCAGAGTCAAAGGACAGAACATCAATCGACCTCCCGGCGCATCAGGCTCATGTTCAGGCAATCTGCGACGCGTACCCAGAGAAGACGGTTGTTGTAATGTCAACCGTAGGTCAGATAAATGTTGAGCCGTTTATGGATAAGTGTAAGGCGATCCTCTGGACCTCATATAACGGTCAGACGCAGGGTACTGCACTCGGTAAGGTTCTCACAGGCGAGGTCAATCCGTCAGGACGACTTTCCACGACCTGGTATAAGAGCGCCGATGTGAGCAAAATGGAGCTTTCAAACAACACAACACAGACAGTCGGCAAGATAAGCGGTAAATATACAAATTATGATATTCAGGCAGACGGTACAAATCCGGGTCACACATACCAGTATTACAGCAATACCCCGGTATATCCGTTCGGCTATGGTCTGAGCTATACAAGCTTTGAATATTCTAACATGACAATCGACAGCACCTCGGTTGACGCGAACGGCAGGATAACAATGACCGTTGATGTAACGAATACAGGCAGCGCGGCGGGCAAGGAGGTTGTTCAGCTTTATGTTGCGCATCCGCAGAACGGCGTGAGCACAACACCTAAAAAGCAGCTCAAGGGCTTTGAAAAGGTAGAGCTTGAGGCAGGTGCAACAACAACTGTTACATTTGAGCTTGACGTGGACGATATGGCGCTCTACAGCGAAGCTGCCGTTAAGAATGTTGTTCCGACAGGCACATATACCGCATATATAGGAAAGAATGCGGATGATACGGCGCTTTCAAAGACCTTTGATGTAACCGGCACGCTTGACGCGTCGCTTGAAACCGTAAAGGCAATGCCGGACGGCGTATCACTCAACGCATATATTTCAGAGGACAGAACAAAGCTTTCGCCAATAACACAG
>JBJEIV010000297.1:0-1906 GCA_051877395.1 Candidatus Ornithomonoglobus sp. | reverse complement strand
CCTAATCTCCCCAAAAACGGCGCGTTATACGGCGTTGATTCGGGATTGTTTATACATTGGATATAAAGTCCAAGCTGTGTTTTGCTTAAAACCGCCTCTTTTAAATTACTCATTTTGCGTTAACTCCTTTCATATCAGAGTAGTTCATTCCTATCATTATTACATTCTCATAGCTCTTATTTAACTCTTTTATTTTGTCAATATATTTCTCCGAAGCTATAAGCTTGTAAGCCTTTCCCATATCCTTAAAGCTTATCCTGCCGTCCGAGATGATCACATCAACGGTATCTCCCTTTTTAAGTCCCGTTTTCTCCCGATAGGCAAGCTTAGACAATTCAAAAATATTCCGTACCGTTTCCGCGGTATTTTCCCCGATTGCTTTAACCGCGTTTTCCACAGCCGCGTCATCTGACACATCAACCGAAAATTCTCTGATTTCGCCGTTGTTTCTTTTAAGCATAAACAGAGAATACAGTCCTCCGTCCGATTTTTTCACAACATTGCGCGCCTTTATAAAAATGAACAGCGCCACGAGTATTTCATTTACGGTGTAGGAAATCCATATTCCATTCTCGCCGAAAATATGCGAAAGCACAAGACACACCGGCACTATTATAACAAACCCCTCAAGCGCGCATATCTGCATTGAGAAAGACGGCATTTTTCTCGCCTGAACGTAGTACATGAACAAAAACGAAAATCCGATGCCCGTGAGCGCTATCGAAAACAGCCTTACGGCGGTAATTCCCGTCCGCATTATTTCTGCGTCTGAAATTCCGTAAAATCCGAGTATAACATTCGGGAAAATTTCAAACAGGACCGTAATCACAAGACAGCAGCCTATTATTATTTTCAATGCTCTCTTTACTGTAAATCCGATTGCCGTATTGTCGTCTGCACCGCTGAAAGCGCCCACCATCGGCATCATAGTCTGCGCCGCGCCGGCAATAAACATAGAAACGAACGACAGACATGAGGTGCAGACCGAAAATGCCGCAAGTCCCGCCTGTCCCGCTTCTTTTGCCACTATCATGTTAAATATCCACATTTTCGCGAACATCAGTCCCTGTCCGAATATAGATGAAACACTCATCTTAAACATATCCGCATATAATCTGAAATCCGCCTTTTTTATTTTTGTCAGCTTCACGGTTCTGCTTTTTGATTTTATGTAAATTATATACAGCAGCGTTCCCACCGCATACCCGCTGATTGTCGCAAGAGCCGCTCCCGCAAGTCCCATATTCATATATTTCATATAAACCACATCAAGGCACAGATTGACCGCGTTTGCGATAATGAGCACGTTTGAGGACAGCTTCGGCTTTCCGTCCGCCCTTATGATATGCGGAAAAATAAGCATTATAAACGTCAGCGGCGAGCCTAAAAGATATACCTTCAGATACTGCGCGACAAGCTCTCCGCTTCCCGAAGCTCCCGAAAGAAAGCCTGCTATTGCATCATTTGCAAAAAGTCCCAGACACACTCCCGCTATGCTGAACACTAGCCACGCGATACACGAAAGCGTAAGAGATTTATTTGCGCTTTGGCTGTCCATTTTCCCCTTGAACATTGAAATACAGGTTGCCGAGCCTATCCCGAACATTCCGCTTATTGCCGAAAAACACAGCGTCAGCGGCATGATAAGATTGATCGCTCCAAGCTCGCTGCTGCCGAGAACATTTCCCACTATCGCGGCGTCAATTATTATACTCAGCGATATTGACGCCGCCATAAGCACTGACGGAAAAAAGAACTCGGTAAATTTCCTGTTTACAAGTCTGCCGTTTCTTGCCGGCAGTGAAGCTGTACTGCTTGCCACGTTTATCATCTCCTTCATACATGAATGAATATCTGTTTATAAGATTCCTGTCCGTCCATTAACTTAACGCTATTACAAGCTTCA
>JBJEIV010000296.1:0-9409 GCA_051877395.1 Candidatus Ornithomonoglobus sp. | reverse complement strand
GCTTGCGGGTGTTGAAGGTCTGCAGAAGTTTGTTTATTACATCAGAGGCTATTTCGACCAGAAGGGTATGCATATGCAGTTCAACGTTGTTGACCGCGGCACACTCCTTGACGCGCAGAAGCATCCTGAGAAGTATAAGTCGCTCGTTGTAAGAGTTGCGGGCTACAGCGCGTTGTTCACAACGCTGTCACGCTCACTCCAGGATGATATTATCGCAAGAACCGAGCAGACGTTCTGATATGAAAGATTCACGGGAGCCTGTAACAGGCTCCCATATACTGTTTTTTATGAGGAAATATATATGGACTACTTAAAGGCGAGAGGAAGAATATTTGATATCCAGCGTTATTCAATACATGACGGTCCGGGGATAAGAACAATCGTGTTCTTAAAGGGCTGCCCGCTGCGATGCAGGTGGTGCTGCAATCCTGAGGGGCAGGATTGGAAGGAGCATGATATGCTTATAGGCGGCAATATGAAGCACTACGGTGAGGATATAACCGTTGAGGAGCTTATGCCGCGTCTTATCCGTGATGAGTTCTATTACATAAGAAGCGGTGGCGGAATTACGCTTTCCGGCGGCGAATGTCTGCATCAGCCGGACTTTGCGCCGCATATTCTGCGCGCGTCCCATGATCTCGGCTATAATACCTGTATTGAAACGACAGGCTATCAGGATTGGAGCATAATCGAAAGGTATCTGCCGCATCTTGACTATGTTCTTATGGACATAAAGCATATGGACAGCGCAAAGCATAAAGCGTTTACGGGTGTCCCGAATGAGCTTATCCGTGAGAATGCGCTCAAATTTGCGCAGTCGGGTGTTGACCTTACGATCCGTGTACCTGTGATACCGACGTTTAATAATACGCCTGAGGAGATTGCCGATATCGCGGGCTTTGCCGCGTCTCTGCCGGGAGTCAGACAGCTTCATCTTCTTCCGTATCATCGTCTGGGACAGGGTAAATATGACGGTCTTGGACGTGAGTATACTATGCGCGGCATAGAGCCTATGACACATGACTATATGGAGATGCTTTTAGAGGTGGCAAAGAGAAGCGGTCTCCATTGCCAGATAGGAGGATAAATTATTTTTTTGGGGGATAAATAGGATATAAATTGGGGGTTTATTTAAAAAATGGTTTTTTCCGGTATAATATTTCTGTTTTATTTTCTTGCACCGGTATTGGCACTGTATTTTATAGTACCTAAAAGGGCTAAGAATATAGTTTTATTTCTTGCCAGTCTTGTATTTTATGCATGGGGCGAGCCTAAGTATGTGCTCCTTATGCTGTTTTCGGCGGCCTTTAACTATGCCAGCGGTCTTGTGATCGATAAGTTCAGACCGAAGCGGTGGCCGTTGGTTGTAAATGTTGTGGTAAATATCGGTATTCTTGTATTTTTTAAGTACACGAACTTTATGCTTTCATGGATCCGGGTGTTTGCGCCGGACAGTATACCGATGCTCAACATTGTTCTGCCGATAGGCATATCCTTCTATACCTTCCAGGCTCTTTCCTATACAATTGATGTGTACAGAAAGGACACTGATGTTCAGAAGAATTTCCTGTCATTCGGTCTATATCTTTCACTCTTCCCGCAGCTCATTGCGGGTCCTATCGTTCGTTATGACGATGTCGCAAAGCAGCTTAAAAACAGAACTGTAACAGGTGAAAAGTTCATGCAGGGCTTCACCCGCTTTTGCGCGGGACTCTGCAAAAAGGTTCTTATAGCGAACAACGTGGGCAAGCTATGGACAATGGTGAGCGGATACGACTATTCACAGCTTCCCGCATCGCTTGCATGGCTTGGTATCTTCGCTTTTTCAATGCAGATATATTTTGACTTTTCGGGATATTCGGATATGGCGATAGGTCTGGGTAAAATGTTCGGATTTGATTTCCTTGAAAATTTCAACTACCCTTATGTTTCAAAGAGCGCAACGGAATTCTGGCGCCGCTGGCATATAAGCCTCGGAACATGGTTCAGAGAGTACGTTTATATCCCGCTCGGCGGAAACAGAAAGGGACAGAGAAGAACATACATAAATCTTCTTATAGTATGGCTTCTTACGGGTCTCTGGCACGGCGCAGAATGGAACTTCGTTTTGTGGGGACTGTATTACGCGGTACTGCTTATGATAGAGAAGGGCTTTCTTCTTAAATATCTTGAGAAAAACAGGGTCATCGCGTTTATCTACTCAACCCTTGCTGTGACAATTGGTTGGGTGATCTTCTCTGTAACAGGTGTCGGAAATATTGTTCATTACATAGGCGCAATGTTCAATGCTACAAATATCGGTCTTACGAATCAGGATTTCCTTTATAATATAACATCATACGCAGTCGTGTTTATAATCGCGATTGTAACGGCTCTCGGCTTTTCAAAGAAGGCTTATACAAAGCTCATTCCTGAAAAGCTTGCCGGATTGAAGTACGTATTTGCAATACTGGGCTTTATTCTCTGTGTTGCGTATCTTGTGGACGAGACATATAATCCGTTCCTGTATTTCAGATTTTAAGGCTGGGGGTGTCGGAATATGAAGTATACTAATGATGAAAAGCTGAGCTTCCTTGAAGAAAAGGAGGAGAAGCTGGATGAATTTTTAGAGGAGAAAAGAAAACAGCTCGGTACTGCGGCTAGCAAAGCGTTTAAAAGGATGCAGAAGAAGCTTTCGCGTGAAAGGCTTACAGACCTGATGTATAACCTGATAGAGGAGGATTACATAGGAGACATCGGACGGAGAATAAAATCAAGGATAACTGCACTGATATCCGATGCGGATAATGTAATAGCGGTTTGCACGGTTATTGCGCTTGCGGCCACGGCGGCGGCGGTCATATTTCATTCACCGCGCAGTATTTCCGAAAAGGAAAATCGTGAGCTTGCGCAGTTCCCGGAGGTCTCGTGGACAACCATTCTTGACGGAAGCTTTATGGACAGCTTTGAGACCTACGTGTCTGACCAGTTCCGATGGAGAGACAGCGCAGTTTCTCTTAAAGCGGACTCGGAAAGAATGATGGGCAAAAAGGGAAGCAACGGCGTTCACTTCGGTAAGGACAGTTGTCTTATAGCGCGGCCGTCAGGCTTCAATCAGGAGATCGTCGACAGTAATATTGAAGCGATCAAGCGCATAGAGAATATGGGCGGCTATAAGATGACGGTCGCTGTGGTTCCTACCGCCTTTGAGGTGCAGCAGGACAAGCTGCCTGCGTTTACCTATGATAAAAGAATATTTGATGTTACAAATGAGCTGTGGAAGCAGTTTGATGCGGAAAGCGGCGTTGATGTCTGCGACCCGACCGCGATACTTAAAGAGCATAAGGACGAATACATATATTACCGTACCGACCATCATCAGACGGCGCTCGGCAGCTATTATCTGTATACCGCCCTCGCGCCGTATCTTGAATATGAGCCGTATCCGCTTGACGCGTTCAATGTGATCCCGCTTTCGAAGGATTTCTACGGAACCTCGTGGTCAAAGGCGAGTCTGACCTTTCAGAAGCCGGACGAGATCGACGCGTATTATCTTAATCAGCGGGATATTGTAGCAAATGTGAGCTACCCTCTGGAGAATAAGGAGTGGCAGAGTCTGTATGCAATGGATAATCTGAAAACAAAGGATAAGTACGCGGTTTATATAGACGGCAATCACGGACTTACCGTTATAAACACCAATGCCGGAACAGGAAAGAGCATTGCGGTATTAAAGGATTCATACGCGCACAGTCTCGCCCCGTTTCTGGCAAATAATTTTGACAGCATTCATCTTATAGATATGCGTTATTACAGCGGTGATTTGATAAGATATCTCGGCGAAAACGGAGTAACGGATATGCTTATTCTGTACAACGCCGAAACCTTCTGTGAGGATACAAATCTGACGACAGCCGCAGAGCTTGCAGAGGCGACCGATTATTATGAGCTTCCGCCTTGCGGCTGGCTTGACTGGCAGGATCCTGTGGATGCGAGCTATTTCAATGATGCCGTATTTTTCGGTGACTCGCTTACCTATGGACACAGCTACTATTCAACGCTTCCGGCGCAGTTTGTATGCAAGTCGTCAATGAGCACATGGACGGTCGATGAGTTTACTGGCGCGGACGGACGCTCGCTTATGCAGACACTTCTTGACCTTACAGACGTTAATAAATATTATCTTATGCTTGGTGTTAACGAGCTTGCGTTCCAACAGCCGGATACATATGCAGATAATTTCAGAAGCATAATAAACAGAATACGCGAGGTCAATCCAACCGCCCTTATATATCTGCAGTCGGTACTTCCGATAGAATCAAAGGCGGAGGGTATTCTCACAAACGCAAAAATAAGACAGGGTAATGAGATATTGTGCTCGCTTGCTGAGGAGATGGGATGCTACTATCTTGATATTTACAATTATCTCCTTGACGGAACCGGCTATCTTCCGGCAGGCTCCGCATCTGACGGAATCCATTTCGGAGCGTCGCAGAATGAGCTTTGGGACAGCTATCTGATATATCATGCGGTTGTTGATAAGAGACCCAAGAACGCGCAGGTAAAGACCTTCACGCTCTATACCGGCGGAGGCGCGGCTGATGTTGAGGCATTTGCGAATGAGATGCTCGCGGGCGTAGGCTTCACGGATACACTTTCTCCCGCATCAGAAACGGTATCGGGAAGGCTGTTCGGACTTGAAGAAAATTCATTGCTGCAAGGCTGCGTATACGCAAGCGGCGGATCGACCGCAGAGGAATTTGCTCTGTTTGAGGCGGCATCGCCCGAGGCGGCGCAGGAGGTTGCGCAGAAGCTTGCAGCACAGGTAGAGGACAGAAAGCCCGACTTTGAATCATATAAGCCTGAGGAAATGCCTAAGCTTAATAATCCTGTAATTGTTGTAAACGGCAATGTCGCAATGCTCTGCGTAACGGACAATGCGGATGCCGCAAGGGCGATTATGGAGAAATATTAAATATATTTAAAAAGGAAGCGGAATTATTTAAAATGGAGACTAATTTTTTGAAGCGTATAGATACTTCTGTATGCGGCAAAGGGTGCAGAATGTGGCTCGGCGATATTGACGGCGACGGACGAATGGAAATTGTCATGGTACAGCCGGACGGAGGGTTTGACGACAGGTTTTATTCTCATTCTGTTCAATGCGCGACAGCGTTTAATCTTGAAGGGGAAAAGCTGTGGCAGATAGGTATGCCGGACCCTGAGGTGGACGGAAGCGGCGCGGATATCCCGGCGCAGATATATGATATAGACAACGACGGAAAAAATGAGTTTTTGTGCTGTATGGGCGGCGAGTTATGTATATTCAACGGAAAAACAGGACTTTTAAAGCATAAGCATAAGCTGCCGGACGAACGCGCGCATGACTGTATTGTGATTGTCGATCTGGAGGGCGCGGGTCATGCCCAAAATATAATTCTCAAGGATCGTTATCACAGGCTCTGGGCGCTGGACAGGAATTTTAAGGTTATGTGGACCTTTGAGGGGAATATCGGTCACTATCCGTGGCCGTACGACCTTAACGGTGACGGCAGAGAGGAGCTTATAGCGGGCTATAATGTACTTGACGGTGACGGGAACCTTCTGTGGACAATAGATATGGAGGATCATGCGGACTGTATATGGGTATGCGACCTTGATCAGGACCGCAACACTCCGCCCACGGTCCTTGCAGGAGGCTCGGACACAACAGCGTACACCCCGGACGGTAAGCTTATATGGAGATTTACCGATACAGTGGAATCACAGAACATTGCGCCGGGTAACTTTATTCCCGAAAACAAGGGAACGGAGATAGGCGGTCTGGACAGGATCGTGCGCAAGGGTCCCGCAGGTAAGGACGGAGTGTTTCTTATCGACTATAAGGCGCAGCAGCTTTTCAAGGAGGACAGAAGGGTTCCGGGCTGGTCATCGATTGTAACGACAATGCACAACTTTGACGGTACGGGTCGGGATCATCTTCTTGTATACCGCAGAGACGGCATGCCGAACGGTGTGTTTGACGGCAATATGAATATGGTTATGGAGTTTCCGTTTGAGGGTCATGTGATGTGGGTAGACCTCATCGGTGACGGACAGCCGCAGGTGCTTGTGTATGACGATGAAAAGATCGAAATCTATTCCTATAATAAAGTTGATCTTTCAAGGCCGGTTGTGCCGTACACAAGACCGCAGCCAAAGCGCCTGTATAACTGGACACGCTACTGGGGCAGCGAAATGGCGCCGGATCAGTATGCGGTAAATTACATAACCGGCGATTTCACAACGAACGAAATCGGAGGCTGGGCGGAAAAATGCGCGGCGGGCAAAACTGAGGATGCGGAGAACACCATATCACGCGCGGACTTCATAGTTCTTCTTGTCAAGGCGCTTGACCTTCACGCGTACGGAGAAAATATCTTCGGGGATGTGCTCGGAACGGATTACTTCTGCAGCGCATTGCAGATCGCCGCAAAACTGGGAATAATCTCCGGTAAAGCCTTCAGACCAAAGGATGCGATTACCGCAAAGGAAGCAAAGGAGATACTTAAAAAGGTAGGCAAGCCGATGAATATTGACGCGGACGGTGAGCTTACAAAGAAGGATGCCGCGGGAATAATCAGCGGATTAATAAAATAGATGTAACAGCGGTCGTATGCCGCTGTTTTTATGTTATGAAACAGTTGCAAATTCAGGAAAAGTATGTTAAAATAAAATCAGAACAATAAAAAAGCACTGCGGAATATTATTTCCGTAATGCCTTTATGGAGCGGATGATGGGAGTCGAACCCACAACCCAAGCTTGGGAAGCTCGTATTTTGCCGCTAAACTACACCCGCATATACTTTATTATACTATTATTTTATGAAAAAGTCAAGTAAATTTTTGAAAAGGAAAGGAGGACTTTTGATGAAAAAAGTTAAAGCTGTTTCGTTAATGACGTCGGCTGCCATGTTTGCCGCGTCGGGTTGTGTCCTTGCATCGGGAGCATCCTTCGCTGATTCACAGGGAACATGGTTTGAGGAGCCTGTTGAATTTGTTCATGGTCTCAATATTATTGACGGATATGAAGACGATTTGTTTCATCCTTATGATAATGTAACAAGCGCTCAGCTTGCGGCCATGCTCAGCAGAATAGAATATAAGAGGACGGGAGAAAAAATAAGCGCGATTTCGGACAGCGGTTATTGGGGCGCTGCATATATTGCATGGGCCGATTCAAAAAAGCTCTTTGAAGGATTTGTGAGCATAGAGGGAACCACAGCCGCGGAGGCTGCGGCAGCGATCGGTGAGCTCAATCTGACAAGAGAACAGGTCGTCTCGACGCTGTACCGTTATCATCTTGGCGGCAGTGACGGACAGGCGGAGAATGATGAGGCAATAAAGGCGTTCAATGATACCGAAAGCATATCAGAGTATGCGCTGCCTGCTGTGCGCTGGGCAGTTACAAACGGTATAATTGAGGGTGACGATGATATGATGCTGAAGCCTCAGACGGATGTGACAAGAGCCGAAACTGCGGCAATTTTAGAAAGATATATCACAAAGCTAACAGATTTGACCGTCAGTATAAAGCAGTCGGAGGAAACAACTGCGACTGATGAAACAGAGGAGCCGCAAAGCGGCAGAGAGCAGTCTGCGGAGATCGCAAATCCGATTATTGAGTACGATGACGATGCGCCGGAAATAGAGACGCTTACATTCCCTGTAATTACTCTTGCAGGACTTGAGCTTACAGATTACAGTACAATAAATGAATCCGATCCTGCAAATGCGGTTATAGAAGCGAGAGGTACCTATGAAGGGAATGCGGTTACTATCCGCACCGGCAGAGGTGATCGCGACATTTCTGGTATATACGGCGGCGAGGAGCTTGAGGACGCTCCCGCAGAGATGTCGGTATCATATATGCAGTATAATGGTATTGTATATGCCACATGGGCGGTTACACATGATGACCATAGAATCACCTGCTACAGCGCGGCAATCGAGGACGGAACGCTTGATCAGCTTGTAAGAGTCGTTGACGCGATAGGCGCCGAGCAGCTTATTGATTGAATATATGCTTTTCGTTACTACAGGTATCGGTCATTATCTCCGGCGCTCCGCACCCTTCTCACCGCCATGCGCCTCCGATAACAACCGATACCTGTATAGTATAAAGCGGACGGGTAATAGAACTGCCCTATCACTATATAGCCGAATAGTAACTGCTTGCATTAAGTACAATTGAAATACAGAATACTTAATGCAAGCTATATAGATCATATCGAATCGGCGAAGGCGGCAATATTATTCTTATTGCCTATGACAACGAGAGTATCGCCGGGGGCGAGGGCATACTGGGGATCTATCTGTACCTCAGTCTTCCCCTCGTGTTCTATTGCAATGATATTAAGCCCGTATTTTTTTCTGATGGGCAGCTCCGCAATTTTCTTTCCTATGGAGTTTTCGGGCGCGGGGAAGTCCGCAATTTCAATATCGTCATTGAGCATGATCGAATCAAGAATACTGCTTTTTGTGAGTTTGTTTGCAAGGCGCAGAGCCATATCGCGCTCAGGATATACGACCTCGACCTCAAGCTTTTCAAGGACTGCGCCGTGGTCCGCGCTGCCCGCCTTTGCGATCACACGGCGGACACCGAGATTTTTTACATTGAGCGCCGTGAGAATGTTCTGGTCAATGTGAGAGGTAAGCGCGATTATTACCGTATCACACTGATCAATACCCATTTCGAGCAGAGCTTCACGGGAAAGACTGTCAGAAACATAAGCATATTCGGTAATATCCCGAAGCGGTCTTACCGCGCTTTCGTCGCGATCGATAACAATAACCTCCTTGCCGCTTTCCACAAGCCTTGCCGCAAGCGCAGAGCCAAAGCGACCAAGCCCTATTATAGCATATGTATCCGTTTTTTTCTTCTTCATTTCATATACCTCCATATATTATCCTATTGCTATGTGTTCTTCCGTATATCTGGCTGTCTGCGGCGCATTAAAGCTCCAGAGTGTTGCAATGGTCAGCGCGCCTACTCTGCCGGAGAACATTGTAAATATGATTATAATTCTGCCGGGAGCGCTCAGTGATGAGGTTATTCCGGTCGAAAGTCCTGCCGTGCCGTATGCGGACGCGGCTTCGAAAAGGTTCTGTATAAATGTGTTCTGCGGGTCGCTTATCGAGAGAAACAGCGTAACAAAGCATACAATGCCTATGGCGAGAATGAAAATTACAAAAGCCTTGCGTATTGCCTCATCCGGCAGCTTGCGTCGGAATGCCGTTATATGCCGGTTCCGCGCGGTGCTTTTGATAACGCAGAACAGGGTGAATAAGGTCGTTGTCTTTATACCGCCTCCGGTTGATCCGGGTGATGCTCCGATAAACATAAGTATTATGCATACAAACAGTCCGGCGTTGGTGAACTCTCCGAAAT
>JBJEIV010000295.1:0-9431 GCA_051877395.1 Candidatus Ornithomonoglobus sp. | reverse complement strand
GCCGAATCACATCCCCTGCTATAATATGCTGTAAGCATATCCGCTGTGATCGATGTTCCGTGCGCGTCGATACATCTTCCGATGATGTCTCCGAGCTGACCCTTCTTAACAATGAAGCCAATCTCAAAGTCAAGCGCGGTCTTGGGATCCGTTCTGTCTACAAAACCGAGGTCCTGCGGAATGTTGTCATTGAAGATAAGACGGCCCGCTGTTGTATCAACAAGCTTTGTCAATGTCTGACCGTTTACCTCTCCTGTTACCTGTACCTTGATCAGCTCATGGTATGTGATCGATTTATTCGTGTTGGCAAGCAATGCTTCCTCAACCGATGTGAATACCTTTGTTGTTACCTTCTTTGCAAGTCCGAGGAAGGTCTGTACCGAAACAGTTACATCCTTCTGCGGAGTCTTTACGATTACCGGATTGACCTTGTCCGCCTTTGTTTCATTAAGCCGAACCTTTTCAAGTGTGAGAATATATTCGTAAGCTTCCTTCCATGACGGATAGGTTACAAGCTCCTTGTCTGCATCTACGATTACAGGCTCTTCGTCTGTTTCCGCCAAAAGCGCCTCAAAGGCTGTTGCCTTTGTGTCATCCTCTGCGATTGTATCATAAATCTTCTTGTAGTCCTCGCGGATAATTGTCAGATAATATGAACCGAGGATCATATCCTGTGTAGGAACGGTTACCGGGTGACCGTCCTGCGGCTTGAGAAGGTTGTTTGCTGAAAGCATGAGGAAACGCGCCTCTGCCTGCGCCTCCGGTGAAAGCGGCACATGGATAGCCATCTGGTCACCGTCGAAGTCCGCGTTATAAGCGGTACATACCAATGGGTGCAGTTTAAGAGCGCGGCCTTCAACAAGACGCGGCTCGAATGCCTGAATACCGAGACGGTGAAGTGTAGGCGCGCGGTTAAGAAGAACCGGATGCTCCTTGATTACATCCTCAAGCACATCCCATACCTCAGGACGTGTGCGCTCAACCATACGCTTTGCGCTCTTTATGTTGTGCGCGATACCTCTTGAAACAAGCTCCTTCATTACAAACGGCTTGAACAGCTCAATAGCCATTTCCTTAGGAAGTCCGCACTGGTAAATCTTCATTTCCGGACCTACTACGATAACCGAACGTCCCGAATAGTCAACACGCTTACCGAGAAGGTTCTGACGGAAACGTCCCTGCTTACCCTTAAGCATATCCGAAAGTGACTTAAGTCCTCTGTTGCCCGGACCTGTTACAAGTCTGCCGCGGCGGCCGTTGTTGATAAGCGCGTCAACCGCCTCCTGGAGCATACGCTTCTCGTTGCGGACAATGATATCCGGAGCGCCAAGCTCGAGAAGTCTCTTAAGTCTGTTGTTTCTGTTTATAACTCGTCTGTACAGATCGTTAAGGTCGCTTGTAGCAAAGCGGCCGCCGTCGAGCTGCACCATAGGACGAAGCTCCGGCGGGATAACCGGCACGATTGTCAATATCATCCACTCGGGACGGTTGCCCGAAATTCTGAATGCCTCCACGATTTCAAGACGCTTGATTATACGCGCCTTTTTCTGACCCTGCGCTTCCTCAAGCTCTTCCTTAAGCTCATCAGCAAGCTCTTCAAGATCGATCTTTTCAAGAAGTGTCTTTACGGATTCGGCACCCATACCTGCCGAAAATGCCTCTCTGCCGTACTTTTCGAGATATTCGTTATATTCCTTGTCCGAAAGGATCTGACCCTCGACAAGGTCGTTATTTACGAGATCAGTGTTTACGTCCGTTACAATGTATGACGCAAAGTAAAGAACCTTTTCAAGCTGTCTCGGGGATAAATCGAGCATGAGACCGATTGATGACGGTACACCCTTGAAATACCATATGTGTGATACCGGAGTTGCAAGGTTTATATGTCCCATTCTCTCACGGCGTACCTTTGCCCTTGTTACTTCAACGCCGCAGCGTTCACAGACCTTACCCTTGTATCTTATCTTCTTGTATTTACCGCAATGGCACTCCCAGTCCTTTGTCGGTCCGAATATTCTTTCGCAGAATAAACCATCCTTCTCAGGGCGGAGAGTACGGTAATTTATAGTTTCAGGCTTTGTTACCTCACCGTGTGACCATTTCAGAATAGTTTCCGGCGATGCAAGACCTATTTTAATTGCTTCAAAACTGTTAAACTCTAACATTCGAAAACCTCCATGTTACTTTGTCAAACCACATTAAAAGTCGCTCTCGTCTAAAAGATCAGATTGATCGCCGATATCCAAGTCGTCATCAGCGTCAAAATCTTCATCGAGCACCATATTTGCGTCGTCAAGGTCATCCTCGCCGAGTCTTTCCTGCGGTATGTCGCCTTCCTCCATTGTTTCAACAATGTCACTGCTTACCGGCTCATTGTCATCATCATCAAATGACGCGTCAAGGTCGATCTCCTCCATATTGTGGTTGAGAATTCTGATATCAAGCGCAAGTGACTGCAGCTCCTTGACCATAACCTTGAAGGATTCAGGTACGCCTGACTTAGGAATATTTTCACCCTTAACGATCGCCTCATAGGTCTTTACTCGTCCTACAATATCATCCGACTTAACTGTCAGGATCTCCTGGAGTGTATATGCCGCGCCGTAAGCCTCGAGCGCCCATACCTCCATCTCTCCGAATCTCTGACCGCCGAACTGCGCCTTACCGCCCAGCGGCTGCTGTGTTACGAGCGAGTACGGACCTGTTGAACGCGCATGGATCTTATCGTCTACAAGGTGATGCAGCTTGAGGTAATACATGACTCCGACCGTAACAGGATTATCGAACTTCTCACCTGTACGTCCGTCGTATACCACCGACTTATAGGTCTCGTTAAGACCTGCTTCTCTGAACGCTTCCTTGAGGTCCGCATCCTGAGCGCCGTCAAATACCGGAGTTGCGATCTTTATAAAGCGTCCCGGCCTTCTTGCGTCATAAGCCTCGAGAACTGCCTTTCTGAAGGTGTCGCTTGAAATCTTTTCAAGCTCTTCTCTCGTTTTAAGACTGAGGTTTCTGTATGCGTAGCCAAGGTGCATTTCAAGCACCTGTCCTATATTCATTCGTGACGGAACGCCGAGAGGGTTAAGCACGATCTGAAGCGGGGTACCGTCCTCCAAAAACGGCATATCCTCCTGAGGCAGTACGCGCGAAACGACACCCTTGTTACCGTGACGGCCCGCCATCTTGTCGCCGACGCTTATCTTTCTCTTCTGAGCGATGTAGCATACAACCGACTGATTAACGCCCGCTGAAAGCTCATCCTGGTTTTCGCGTGAGAACTTCTTTACGTCTACTATGATACCGCTTTCACCGTGGGGAACACGGAGTGAAGTATCACGAACCTCACGCGCCTTTTCGCCGAAGATCGCGCGGAGAAGTCTTTCCTCTGCGGTAAGCTCCGTTTCACCCTTAGGTGTAACCTTACCTACAAGAATATCTCCCGCATGAACCTCCGCGCCTATTCTTATGATACCGTTTTCGTCGAGGTCCTTCAATGCGTCCTCCGATACGTTCGGTATATCTCTTGTTATCTCTTCCGCGCCAAGCTTTGTATCACGCGCCTCACATTCATATTCCTCCATATGAATTGATGTGAATACATCGTTCTTAACAAGCTCCTCGCTTATGAGGACAGCGTCCTCGTAGTTGTAGCCCTCCCATGTCATGAAGCCGATGAGGATGTTCTTACCGAGGGCAAGCTCACCGTTATCCATAGCCGGTCCGTCTACTATAATATCACCGCGTGATACTCTTTCGCCCTCTGAAACTATCGGGCGCTGATTTATACATGTGCTCTGGTTTGAACGCGCAAACTTGATGAGCTTATGCTCATGACGCTTGCCGCTGTCGCCGAGAATTACGATTCTGTCCGAGTCAACCTTTTCAACCACACCGTCTTCCTTTGCAAGCACGGCTGAGCCTGAGTCCTTGGCTGCCTTGTACTCGATACCTGTGCCGACGATAGGCGAGTCTGTTGTGAGAAGCGGCACTGACTGACACTGCATGTTTGAACCCATGAGGGCTCGGTTAGCGTCGTCGTTCTCAAGGAACGGGATACATGCCGATACAACCGATACGAGCTGTCTGGGGGATACGTCCATGTAGTCAATGTGCAGCGGGTCTGTTTCGAGGATTTCCTCGCGGTGACGCGCCGATACTCTCTTTGAAAGGAAGGAGCCGTCCTCCGCGATAGGCTCGTTTGCCTGCGCGATCGTATAGCCGTCCTCGACATCGGCTGTCATATACTCGATTATATCCGTTACCTTGCCGTCGACAACCTTACGGTACGGAGCCTCGATAAAGCCGTACTGATTGATCTTTGCAAAGGTCGCAAGCGATGTGATAAGACCGATGTTAGGACCTTCAGGCGTCTCAATCGGACACATTCTGCCGTAATGTGAATAGTGGATATCACGAACCTCAAAGCCGGCTCTCTCTCTTGAAAGACCGCCCGGACCGAGAGCTGAAATTCTTCTCTTATGACGAAGCTCCGCAAGCGGGTTCGGCTGGTCCATGAACTGCGAAAGCTGTGATGAACCGAAAAATTCGTTTATTGTCGCGATTATAGGTCTTATATTTATAAGTGATGACGGAGTTATTATTTCAAGCTCCTGTGTTGACATTCTCTCGCGAACCGTTCTTTCCATTCTTGAAAGACCGATCCTGAACTGGTTCTGGAGAAGCTCGCCTACACATCTTACACGACGATTGCCGAGGTGGTCGATGTCATCGCATGAGCCTGTACCCTTTGCGAGGTTGAGCGCATAGTTGATTGAAGCGAATATATCTTCAACTGTGATGTGCTTCGGGCTGAGCTCTGCAATTCTCAGCTCAATCTGGCGCTTTGCTTCCTCTTCATCGCCGCCGGCATTTTCAAGGATGTCCTCCAATACCGTACGTCTTACCTTGTCAACCTGTACCTCAAGATCGTCAACATCAAAGTCAACATATTCCTTAAGATATACCATGTCGTTTGAAAATACTCTTACAGGCTGCTCCTCGATTATAAGCTCTACCACGTTTACGCCTGCGCGGTCGATCTCCTCCGCCTTCTGCTTTGAGATCACATCCCCCGCCTCCGCGAGAATTTCGCCGGTTCTCGGATCGATTACATCCTCCGCAAGCTTATGTCCCGCAATACGGCTCTTGATTTCAAGCTTCTTATTATATTTATATCTTCCGACACGGGCAAGGTCATAACGCTTCGGGTCGAAAAGCATATTTGTGATGAGTGATTCTGCATTTTCTACGTTGAGCGGCTCACCCGGACGGAGCTTCTTATATATTTCAAGAAGAGCCTCGTCTCTTGAGGTTGACGGATCCTTTTCAAGAGTTGCTGTGATCTTCGGATCCTCTCCGAACATTTCAAGAATTTCACCGTTTGACTGCAACCCCATCGCTCTTAAAAGAACGGTCATAGGGAGCTTTCTCGTTCTGTCAAGGCGAACCGAGAAAACATCGTTTGAATCCGTTTCATATTCGAGCCATGCGCCGCGGTACGGGATCACTGTCGCATTATAGAGCGGCTTACCGTTCTTATCGCGCTGCATCTCATAGTATATACCCGGTGAACGCACAAGCTGGCTGACGATAACACGCTCGGCGCCGTTAATGATAAATGTGCCCTGCTCTGTCATCAGCGGGAAATCACCCATGAAGATCTCCTGCTCCTTGATTTCACCTGTTTCATTGTTAATAAGTCTTACGCTTACTTTTAACGGAGCCGCATACTTAACATCGCGCTCCTTACATTCCTCAACCGAGTACTTCGGATTATAATCAATATGATAATCGTAGAACTCAAGCGAGAGCTTTTCGGCATGATCCTTGATAGGAGATATGTCGTAAAATACCTCCTTCAGACCTTCCTCCAGAAACCATCTGTATGAATCCTTCTGGATTTCGATAAGATTAGGCATCTCCAAAGGCTCTTTGATTTTCGCGTAGCTGAGTCGAATGTTTTTACCGGCTTTAGTTGCGTGTAACATTTAGAAAATCACCTCATCAATTAGTATCTTTTATCCTTTGCCCTTATGATGAAAAACCGCATAAACAGGCGGTTTTTGCCGTTTGGGAAACTTTTCCCTAAGTCCTTATGGGCAAACCTCTGATTGTATTATCTTAACACAAATATTTATTGTTGTCAAGGTGAAAATTCAAATTTACATAAAATTTTCTTTATTAAATACAAAAAGAACAGCCGCCCCATTAAAAATAAGGCAGCTGTTAAGACCTTTTACTTCAAAAGCCAGTCAAGCACATTTATTTGTTTTATTCCGTTGTGCGAGATAAGCGGCTCATCATCCATTGTCAGAAGATATTTAGGATTATGATCCCTTATATCATCAAGCGGCTTTAATTCACACTGCAAAGTATGCTCATCTTCAACCGTGTACGCAACCTGATAATACTCCTCACCCTCATCATTTACCGCTATAAAATCAACCTCCGCATTTCCCGCTTTTCCGATATAGACCTCATAACCTCTGCGCAAAAGCTCTATATATACCACATTCTCGAGAATATGCCCCCTGTCGGCTCTTTTTGTACCCAATAAATAATAACGCAGCCCCACATCCGCAGCATAATACTTTCCGCCGGTTGAAAGATATTTTTTTCCCTTTATATCATACCGGGTCGCTTTATAGAGTACATAGCTGTCCTCTAATGCTTTCAGATATGATTCTACAGTATTAACAGATACCCTACTTCCCGCGGATGTAAGAGAATTGGCTATTTTTGTTGCCGATACAGGATTGCCGATATTGTCAAACATAAACTTTATAATATTCTCCAGCATTGTAACATCCGTAATTTTTTTTCTTGACACAATATCCTTTAGCAGCACTGCGGTATATATCGCGTCAAGATACATCTGTATTTCCTTTTTTCCGTTCAGGTAAACAGCATACGGAAAACCGCTGTTTGTAATATAATTTGTATATTTTCGTCTTAAATCCGTTTTGTCCTCCATTGCCGACATATATTCCTTAAACGAAAGAGTAAGCATCTTTATTTCAACATATCTTCCCGAAAGAAGCGTTGCAAGCTCACCGGAAAGCATATATGCGTTTGAACCTGTTATATATAAATCTACATTCTTTTTTATAAACAATCCGTCGCATGCCTTCTGAAATCCGGCTACATTCTGCACCTCATCAAGAAAAACATAGTTCATCTTATCTTCAGCCAGTCTTTCGCTTATATAATTGTACAACTGCATATAATTATTCATATTATAGGAGGGATCCTCAAGATTAATTGATATTATCTGTTCGTCTCCTACACCGTTATCTCTGAGATAATCACAATACAATTCAAATAATGTTGATTTTCCACATCTCCGTATACCTGTTACAACCTTGATTAACTTCTTATCCTTAAAGCTTATCAGCTGATTCAGATAATTTTCACGCTGTATCATACCGTCGCCTCCATTCATACAATAAGTATAACAAAAAGCATTAAACTTGTCAAGTTTGTTAAATCTGTTGAATAAAAAATATTTTTATCTATATTTTATTCATTGTGATGAAAATTATTCATTGCAAAAACTTTAATATTATATCTGTTGACACTCCTGTCGGTTTGTGATAAAATATATAACATATAAAAACGGGAGAGGATATACTATGCCAGGCTTTAAATACAATATTGATTTTGTTCCTGTACCAAAGGATTTTATAGAACACATTATGCCGTCGGCAAATCCGGCATATGTTATGGTCTATCTTTATATATTATCACTGGGCGCGTCCGGCAAAAACATGGATACCGCCGACATCGCCAAAAAGCTTAACTTTATAGAAACGGATGTAGTCAACGCCATTAAATATTGGAAGAAGCAGGGGCTTCTCGCGGGCAGCGATGAAAATATCATAATCAAGAAATCGGTTGACGAGGAGCTTTCGCCGGAAAATGATAAAAAATCAATTGATGACATTGAGGCGGCAATCAACGGCAATCAGACGCTTGCCGATCTCTGCGCTATCGCTCAGGAAATACTCGGAAAAACCCTTTCAAATAACGATATTCAGATCCTTTACTGGTTCTATGACGGACTCGGGTTTTCGCCAGAGGTAATCACCATGCTTCTTGAATACTGCGTTTCTCTGGGCAAGCGCAATATGAAATACATCGAAAAGGTAGCCATCACATGGATGGAAAATAAAATTACAACAATGGACGAGGCGCAGCAGTACATAACGCGCGCTTCAAAAAGCGACGAATTTACAACCTCTCTGCGCAAGCTGTTTGGCATAACCGACAGAAATCTTTCCAAAACCGAGGCTCTGTACCTCGACACATGGCGCGATGACTATAAGATGAGCGCGGATATGGTCGGACTTGCATATGAATACTGCATCATGGCGACAAACAAGCTGTCCTTCCCGTACATCAACACCATCCTTAAACGTTGGAATGAGCAGGGGATAAGAACCATTCCCGACGCTGAAAAGGATCATGAGGAATACAGACAGAACAGCGGCAGTAATTCCGGCACCAATAGCACCGCAATGTCCGATACGGAGGATATAAGCGAGATAGAAAAGCAGTTTATGTCTAACTACGAGAACAGCTGAGCAGACACAGCATTACAATAATAAAAGCCCATCGGCGCGGACTTATAAGATAATATGTCCGCACTGATGGGATTTTTATATGTATTCACTTCCGATTTAATCGCTGCCGAGCTTTATCTCCGTCTTTTGGGGCATGAACGGAATAAGCGCGTTTGCGACATTTACAAGCGGCATTGTCTGGAGCCATACGCTTCCCGGTCCGGTGACTGTTGTTAAAAACAGTCCTTCACCGCCGAAGAATATATTTTTTGCGCCCTTGACTCTCTGAATATCCATCTGACAGCTTCCTGTCATCGCCGCGAGATGTCCGGTATCCACAACAAGCTTCTCACCCTGATTCAGGTCGTATTTCACGATATGACCGTCAAATTCGGCAAAGGCAATGCCGTTTCCGCTTATCCTCTGCATGATAAAGCCCTCGCCGCCGAAAAAGCCCGCGCCAAGCTTTTTGTTTAAAAATACAGACAGCTCAATGCCTTTTTCCGCCGCCAGAAATGAATTTTTCTGCATGATTATTTCATTTCCCGGCGTAATTTCAAACGCCTTGATCGAGCCTGGGAAGCTGGAGGCAAAAGCGATCATGCCCGCGCCGTTTTCCGCGGTGTAACGGTTCTGGAATATTTTTTCGCCCGTAAACATCCTTCCGAGCGCCTTTTTTAAACCGCCGTTCGATGTGGTTTCCATTTTCATGTTCGGAGACATCCACGCCATAGACCCGCTCTCCGAAAGCATTCCCTCGCCCTGCTCCAGATCGCAGATAACAACCGGCAGGGTTTCTCCCTCTATTCTGTACCTCATAAAAATTCTCCTTGTATAATATATTTAGGTTGATAAGGGAGCCTATCTCCC
>JBJEIV010000294.1:0-1916 GCA_051877395.1 Candidatus Ornithomonoglobus sp. | reverse complement strand
AAGGTCAGAAACTCTCTTGTATAGAGTGATAAACCAGTTCTGTTGTAAAAGTCACCAAAGCAGATACCCGATAAAAACAGCGTCTGCATTTTCAGCGACTCCTCCATACCGTCCGTAATCGTACCGATCTGCGGGCCGAACAAGGTTCGCTGCACCGCAAGCCCGTCCGTATAGCGGTTTTCCTCGGTTGAGGTAATACGGCTCTTATATGTTATGTCCTCTCCGAGCGCTTTTAATGCTGCGTCCGCTGCGTCAAGCGCTCCCGCGGCTCTTGTATATCCGCAGTATGCAGCGCTGTGATAGATTGCCTCCTTAATCTCAATAGAGGTAAGTCCGTCATCAAGCGCCGCCTTTACCTCGTCTGCAATTTTATCATAAGTCCTGTTTGACGACAGCGTTACAAGCGTTGAAAGATGCTGCAATTTAATATCAAGGTTTTCGTTAGTAAAAGCCTCCCTTTCGCTGCTGATCATATTTGTAAGCATTTGTGTCAATACCTCCTTGTCCGTCGATTTTATATCATCACTTACGGCAAACACATTAACCGCAGCAGTTGCTGTGAGAGATGCCGCTATAAGCATGGATATAATTTTCTTTTTCATTTGAAACGACCTCCTGTCTTTAATTCTATCTGATACTATTATAACATTTTCTTTATAGGCTGAGAAGTTCCGATTAGTTCATCAGCTTAAACCAAAAGGTGTTATCAATGCAGTAAAAAAGGGCACACATATATAAATGCGTACCCCCTTGTACATTACTTTTTTATTCTATGTCCGCCGAAAACGTCCGACATTTCCATCGTGTTTAGTTTTGCGTCTATTTCTGCCGTTTCGTCAGCGCTCAGCGTAATATCTGCCGCGGCTGTGTTTTCCTCAAGGCGGTTCAGCTTTCTTGTACCGGGAATGGGGATAATACCCTTTGACATAATCCACGCAAGCGAAATCTGAGCCGGTGTGGCATATTTTTTCTCTGCTGTACTTTGGAGCAGCTCCAGCAGTTCTTTGTTTTTCTCCGCGCCTTTGAACTGTGGCATAAAGCTTCTGTAATCATTCTTTTTATCAAATTCCGAATTGCCGTCATATTTACCCGTAAGATAGCCGTTTGCCATTGGACTGTGCGCCACAAAAGCTATACCCATTTCTTTAAGGATAGGAATAAGATTTTCATAATGACGGCACATCATAGAATAACGGTTTTGCACCGCAGTAAGGTGACACACCTTGTCCGCGCGGCGAACAATATCCTCCGTCACCTCTGACATTCCCCAAAAACGCACCTTGCCCTCGCGGATTAAATCCTGAACCGTTCCGGCTACCTCCTCAACAGGCACATCGGGATCAACCCTGTGCTGATAATACAAATCAACATAATCCGTACCCAATCGAGTAAGCGAACCCTCAATACTTTTTCTGATAGTTTCGGGACGACTGTCCGTTTTAAGTGAAAGGTCGCTGTTGTGATGCACTCCGAATTTAGTCGCAATTACAACCTTATCACGATACGGCTTTAAAGCCTTGCCGACTAATTCTTCATTATATACAAGCTGTCCGTTTTTATCAAATCCCGTATAGCACTCCGCCGTATCAAAGAATGTAATACCCGTATCAACAGCACTATGAATTAACTCAATCATTTCCGTTTCATCGGACGGCGCGCCGTATGCGTGCGTCATTCCCATACAGCCAAGTCCTATGGCTGACACCTTTAAACTGCTATCCCCTAATTTTTTGTATTGCATACTGAATATCTCCTTGAATTATTCCAAACTTTCTACCCAAGTTTTAACATCGTTTTCACTTACACCTGAACGGAAACGCATACCTGTCTGCCAGTTTCCCGTTCCTGCCGCTTCTGCCAATAGCTTTCCGCTTTCGCCAAGTCCTGAGCTTGCGGAGGTGCAGAACGGAATAACG
>JBJEIV010000293.1:0-9448 GCA_051877395.1 Candidatus Ornithomonoglobus sp. | reverse complement strand
GTTCCTGCGGAGAAGTTACCACAATAATTCCATCTACCGGAAGTGACTGAAATACTGTCAAAGGAACATCTCCCGTACCGGGAGGCATATCCACAAACATATAATCTACATCTCCCCAGATAACATCAGTCCAGAATTGCTTTACAGCGCCTGAAATAATAGGCCCGCGCCAAACTACCGGATCTGTGTCATTTTCAAGCAGCAAATTGATCGACATGATTTTTGTTCCATTATTTGTGATTACAGGCTGTATGCCCTCGTTTGTTCCATCCGCTTTTTCATGTATACCAAACATTTTTGGAACAGACGGTCCGGTAATATCTGCGTCAAGTATTGCTGTTTGATATCCTTTTTTCTGCATTTCGGACGCTAACAAAGCCGTAATCTGTGATTTTCCAACACCGCCCTTACCGCATACAACTCCAATCACCTTTTTTACAGATGATTTGCTGTTCGGATTTTCTAACATACTATGCGGCGCGGTTCGTTCATTGCAGTCACTGCCGCATTCCGAACAGTTATGAGAACAATTTTCACTCATTGCAATGACCTCCGTTTCCGCTGCAGCCATGTTTATTTTGACCGCAGAAATGTTCAGCTCCGTTATGATGTTCATGGTGTTCACAGTGTACACCGGGATTAAAATCCAGACTGCCTTCAATAAATGCTTTTACTGCATCATCTGCCGAACCTGAAACACCGCCGTAGAGTTTAATACCTGCTTCTGACAGTGCAGTCTGTGCACCGCTGCCAATGCCTCCGCAGATAAGTATGTCTGCTTTTAAATCGGTTAGAAACTTAGACAGAGCACCATGTCCCTGACCATTAGTATCGACAATCTGTGTGTTTATGATTTTACCGTCTTCAACATCATACAGCTTAAATTTCTCCGCATGACCGAAATGTTGAAAAATTATCTCATTTTCATAAGCTACTGCAATTCTCATTTGAATATCTCCTTCTTCTTAGTCTTGCCATAGAATGATATCAATTTTTATTTTCGTCATATGTCGTAAATAATTATAGCACAGGCAAAGGGTAAATGCAATATACTATGAAATTTATGAGTTGCTTTTATTCCTTGTATTTATTTCCTGAATATCATCTATAATCGCATTTCTTACAATGTATCATCATATTGTCTGTGTCTTCTTTGTAAAAAGCTCCCGACCATTTACAGATACTCTGTAAAATAGGGACAACAGATATACCTTTTTCCGAAAGCGAATATTCAACACGAGGAGGAATTTCATCGTAAGACTTGCGAATTACAATTTCATTTGATATAAGCTCTTTTAATGATGTCGCCAATACTGCATCTGTGATATTACCCATTTCTTTTCTGAGTCCGCTGTATCGCAAAACCTTTTTAGCTGCCAATACGCAAATTATCCTTGAGTTCCATTTTCCTCCGAATATTTCAAGGCCGTATTCCAACGGACAGCGTATGTCTTTTTCTAATTTTCTTTGATACATAACATTTACCTCCATATATATTTTTCATTATAACCTCGCAGCGGTTACAATCGTCGCAAGCTTGATTAAGCGAGCTTATCAAGCTTTTGCTCCAATTTAAATTATACCTCTAAAACTCATAATTTTCAAGTTACTATTAAATTTATTAGTAACTTATAAATTGACTAATATATTGCCTTATGTAAGCTAAAAACATATAATTAAATCATCGCAAATGCGTAAATTAAATATGGAGGTAGTTTCTATGTTAAACGAAAATGTATTAAAAATACTTGAAACAAGTATGTGGGATTTGGCAACCTGTGCAAATGGAGAGCCTAATGTCGTTCCGGTCGCATTCAAGTTGGTGACCGATGATAACAAACTGGCGGTTGGTGATGTATTTCTTGACACCACCTTGAAAAACATCAAATCCAATGGTGGTAAAATTGCCGTTTCTGTTTACGATCCTAAAACTCTGGAAGGTTATCAGATTAAAGGAACAGCTGACTATGTAACCGAAGGTGATATCGTTGATACATTTAAAGCAATGGTTGAAAAAATGTTCAATGGTGCAGCTACGGCAAAGGGTGCTCTTATAATTACGCCCGAAAAAGTAATTGTAACCACGCCGGGTGCTGACAACAAAAAAGTGCTGTAATCAGCAGATTTCGGTGGGCGCAAAGCGGTTATTATGCTCTGCGCCTATTTTTTTATAGGAAGGCGAACGATATAATGTATAAGGAGAAATATCACATTTCCCGTTAATACAAAAAATCCCGCTCCAAAGCTTAATATGCGATGGAGCGGGACAATTTTTATGCCAAAAAAATCATATCGTTTATGAATCCGATTAAATTACCGTAATTGAGCAGAACATAAAATCATTCATTTTCACTTCTGCTTAATAGTTCTCTTTACGAACTTCAAAATACGCCTGTGGATGTTTACAAACCGGGCAAATTTCGGGCGCAGCAGTGCCGACAACAATATGACCGCAATTACGGCATTCCCAAATGGTTACTCCGGATTTTTCAAATACAGCCTTTGTTTCCACATTATTAAGAAGCGCGCGGTAACGCTCCTCATGAGATTTTTCAATTGCAGCAACGCCGCGGAACTGTTCTGCCAAATCGTGGAAGCCTTCTTCGTCAGCCTCTTTTGCCATACGGTCATACATATCAGTCCACTCTGCATTCTCACCTTCGGCAGCGTGGAGAAGATTTTCTGCGGTATCGCCAAGCTCACCGAGAGCCTTGAACCACAGCTTTGCGTGTTCCTTTTCGTTCTCGGCAGTCTGTAGGAATAAGGCTGCGATTTGCTCATATCCTGCTTTTTTTGCAACGGAAGCAAAATATGTATATTTATTTCTTGCCTGAGATTCACCGGCAAAAGCTTCCCATAGGTTTTTTTCTGTTTTAGTTCCGGCATAAGGATTCTTTGCAGGCGCGTCCTCGATTTTTACAAACTTACTTGCCGGCTGTTTGCAAACAGGGCAAGTGAAGTCATCAGTCATAGGACCTTCGTGTTCATAACCGCATACAGTACATTTCCATTTTTCCATTTTCTTTACCTCTTTCTTTTCATTATTTGGAATTAATTTAAGTAATTTATTTGCAGCATCAATCGGAAATCTCTCATCTTCCGTATCCGCAATAAGTTCTTCTAATAATTTGTGAGCATTGTCACTTTGCGGAAGCATATACCCGGCTTCACGCATAATATCTTCCGCAATAAGCCTTTCGGATTTTGCCACAGCCGTCATTAAACGATAAAGTGTATCGCTGTTTGCTTCCTCTGCAATCTGTGATGCCGCTTTCTCCTCATTCGCTTTATTTTCTGATAAAGCGTTAAGCGCAGACTTTACTTCATCAGTTTTTGATTGCTGAATTGGATAAACTTTCGGCACCATACTGATAGCGCCGCTTGGGCAGGCATCAGCGCAAGCGCCGCAGCCGATACATTTATTTACATCAATAATACTGTTTTCTGTATCTGTTGCACCAACAGGGCAAACATAAAGACAAAGGCAATCTTTTGTGCAAAGTCGTAAATTTCTAACAGCTACTTTTTCCATCATTATGCTCTCCCTTCTATTTTTTCAAATTTCCAATCAGGCACTTTGCATACGGGGCAAAGCTCCGGCGGATTATCGCCTACATACACAAAACCACAGGTTGTACATACCCATATATTTGTATTTTCAAGCATTTTTTCGCCCTCATTTAAGTAACGGTTTACAAGAGATGCAAGCATTCTTGTTACCTTTTCGCCCCATACACATATACGAGCCGCGCCTCTGTCGGAACTTTCGTCCGCAACAGCTCTGACGCCTGCATAATTATCCGCATCTGTCATTAATGCTTCATACAACTTTTCGACCGTCGGATCGTTTACTGCGGGAGTAACTGCTGAAAAATAATCTGCAAGTTCTTTAAATAATTTTGACTCTTCCGGCTTATATTGTTTTTCACAGCCGCGAGCCAAATTTGAACAAAGAGCGGCAAGCTGACCGGCAGATAATTTTTCATCCGACCGTTTCATCGGTACAGATGCAGATTTTGTTTGTTCTTTCTTTGCTTCCTCTGCTTTGAAGTCGGATTTTGCCGCGCCGCAAAGCGGGCATTTCCAGTCGTCGGGCAGTTCGGAAAACGGAACCTTTTCTTTTGCGTCATCATAGATATATCCGCAAATTTGACACACATATTTCATTTATAAAACCTCCTTTCAATATTTTTATTTCATCGGCGTAATCCATAATCTGCATAACATCGGTATTCTTTTCATAATGTTACCTCACTTGCTTGTCCATTCCGCATGGATATGAACACTCGGACAGCATTTTTTCATTTCTTACACTCTCGTAAAAACGATAGCCTCCGGCAAAGTTATAGCAATCAAATCCTTCACCTGTCAGTATTCTGCAAGAGATATAGCTTCTGAGGCCGCTTTGGCACATTACATATAACGGTTTTGTTTTATCAATTTCCGAAAGTCTTTCACGCAAACTGTCAACAGGAATATTGATAAATCCGTTTACATGACCTCTTTCATATTCCTTTTCGGTTCTTGTGTCTAATAATGTAACACTGCCGTCTCGCGGGAGTATGTCAATTTCATTTATATGAAACTGTTTTACTTTTCCGCTTATGATATTATCAATAATAAATCCTGCCATATTAACCGGATCCTTTGCCGAAGAATATGGCGGGGCATAGGCAAGCTCTAAATCCTTTAGTTCGTTTGCTTTAAGTCCTGCGGAAATAGCGGTTGCAATAACGTCAATTCGCTTGTCAACACCGTCATAGCCTACAATCTGCGCTCCGAGTATTTGAAAGCTTGATTTGTCAAAGATAACCTTCATCGTCATAGTCGTTGCGCCGGGATAATATCCGGCGTGGGAGGACGGAGAAAGGATAACGCTTTCAAAATCATATCCGGCAGCCTTGGTGGCTTTTTCGGTAAGTCCCACCGAAGCAGCAGTTAAATCAAACAATTTAATAACCGATGTTCCCATTGAACCTTTGTATCTGCTTTTCCTTCCGCAAATATTATCTGCGGCAATTCTTCCTTGCTTATTTGCCGGACCTGCAAGCGATATAACTGCGTTGCTGCCGGTTATGGTGTGTTTTACCTGAACCGCATCGCCAACTGCATAAATATCAGGAACAGAAGTTTCCATTTTGTCGTTTACTACGATAGCGCCTTTTATACCAAGCTCCATATGAGCCTCTTTCGCAAGAGTATTATCAGGCGCGACACCTATCGCAAGAATAACCATATCGGTTTTTATCGGCGCATCATCCTTTAGTAAAACAGAAACACCATCACCCTTTTCCTCAAAGCCGGTTACATCTCCGTTCAATTTTAAATTCAAACCTTTAGATCGAAGCTTGCTGTGTATCATAGCAGCCATGTCATAATCCAAAGTGTTCATAAGCTGGTTTCCGCGCTGCACAACTGTGACCTTGATACCGAGCTCCGATAGATTTTCAGCCATTTCAAGACCGATAAAGCCACCACCGACCATAACAGCTGTCTTTGGTTTTGTTGTTTTTACAAAACGATGAATTTTGAGAGTATCTTCAACCGTTCTTAATGTAAAGACTTTATCGTTATCTATACCAACTAAATTGGGCATAACGGGTTTTGCGCCGGGAGATAAAATCAATTTATCATATGCGTCTTCAAACACATCGTCAGTTTCAAGATCATGAACGGTTACGGTTTTTCTGTCTGCATTGATCGAGGTTACCTCATGACGAACATTTACCTTTATACGAAACCTGTTCCAAAAGCTGCCCGGAGTCTGCAAAGTAAGTTCTTCCTCTTCCTCAATTACTCCGCCGATATAATATGGCAAACCGCAGTTTGCATACGATATAAAACCGGAGCGTTCATAAACTGTAATATCTGCTTTTTCATCTAACCGTCTTAATCTTGTTGCGGCAGTAGCACCGCCTGCAACTCCGCCGACTATTACAATTTTCATAAGCTCACCTCACTATCTCTCCGCGATAAGCACTGATACCGCCGATATTCTCTACATTTTTATATCCCATTGACTTTAACATTTAAGCAACACCTCCAAATCCTCTTTTGGTCTTGCTCCGATTAAACCGTCGGTAACTTGTCCGTTTTTAATTACCGCAAACATAGGAATACTCATAACCTTGAATGCAGCAGCAAGCTCAGGTTCTTCATCTACATTGACTTTGCAAATTTTAGCTTTGCCTTCGTATTCATCTGCAAGCTCTGTAACAACAGGTGACATCATTCGGCACGGACCGCACCAAGCTGCCCAAAAGTCAATAAGTACCGGAATGTCAGATTTTAATACTTCATTTTCAAAATTATTTTTTGTTATCTTAATTTCAGCCATTATTTTTCCCTTGCTTTACATTTATTTTTGTAATTATATAATACACAAAACAAAGTAAAGTTTCTGTAACCGAGTCACATTAAATAAAATTAATTTGCAATTTTTTCAAGAGCATTCAAATCTTTGATTGTTATAGTACCTCTGCCGATAGAAATAATGCCGTCATTATCAAATTGCTTTAACATTCGCGCAACCACTTCACGAGCGGAGTTCACTTCTCTTGCGATTGCCTCTTGAGTCATTTTAATTGTTTTTAATCCCGTGCGTTCATAAACATAAATCAAAAACTGCGCCATTCGGGAGTCAAAATGAGTAAATAAAATCTGCTCCAAAACCCAGACAACATCCGAAAGTCTTTTAGCCGTCAATTCGTAAGCAAAGGATTTTACATAGATGTTACTTTCAACAAGTTTTTCAAAAGTACCGGCCCCTATTGCAAAAAGCTCAACATCTTCTTCTGCAACCATTTGAACATCAAGAGAGACGCCCGAAAGAGCGCAAGCGGAAGATAAAATACAAGTATCGCCTTTTGCTATATGAAAAAGTGTAATCTCCCGACCTTCATCTGATGTGATATACACTCTGATTGAACCTTTTTTTACATATACGAATCCAAGACAGGCATCAGTGAAGCCATAGATATAAACGCCCTTATCATATGTCTTAATGACAGAGCCGCGATCAGCTGTTTCTTTTTCGTTATCGGTTAGTTTATTCCAAAACGATAGCTTTGAAAGTATATCTTTATTGTCCATGTTAATGACACCCATTATGTCCGCAGCCGCCGCTTCCGCAATTATGCTCGTGTTCTCCGTGATGATGGTTGCAATTTGCATTAGGATTATGCTCAAGTTCTCCTGCAAGTAATTTAGCTACTGCGTCATCAGCATTGCCTGTAATACCTGCATATAATTTAATTCCGGCATTGATGAGTGCAATTTGCGCGCCGCCGCCGATACCGCCGCAAATCAAAATATCTACATCGGCATCAGATAAGAAACCTGCTAATGCCCCGTGGCCTGATCCGCTTGTATCTACCACTTCGGATTTTATGATTTTTCCATCTTCAATGTCATAAATCTTAAATTGTTCGGTGTGTCCGAAATGTCCGTAAATTTCTCCGTTTTCATAAGTTACTGCTATTCTCATTGTGTTTTCTCCTTTTGGTAATTTTACATTTGATTTAATACAAGTTTTGCTCATGCAGTGCGGCAAACCGCCTTGACAAATACAATAGTTTCCGCCTGAAATAACAAGTTCTTTCCCTCGTACCAAACATTCCGCAATTTTATATCTTGCGCTTTCATAAATTTCCGTTACTGTAGTTCGGGAAATATCCATGTTTTTTGCGCATTCTTCGTGACTGAGCTTCTCTAAATCAACCAATCGAATAACCTCATATTCATCTACCGTCAGAACAACATCCTGTGGATTATCTATATCCTTCGGCACAAAATTTGAAATAATCGGTTCTGTGCAAACTCGTCTGCATCTTTTAGGTCTTGCCAATATGATCACCCCTCGTTTCCGTCATATGTCGATTATATCATTAAATTATTAATTTGTCAATAGTAAAAATGACTTTTGAGTTTTCCCCCTATTTTTAAATTTTTAGCATAGTTATGCGATTTACAAGTATTTAAATTTGAATTTTCAGACTGCCTTATGCAAAATTATGTTAATTATACTTTTACCGTAATTCCATTTTTAAAAGTAACCCGTATATCCTCCTTGGAGTTTACTGTTACATAGTCTACCATACTGAGCCACAGGTCATCGTCAAATTCGGTTACGGCTCCACTCTGCTTTTTGAGATTTTTCATAAACAGCTCCATTGTTTCCTTTCGAGCAAGCTTATCCGCCTCAAGCTCAGCCGCGCTGAACAGCTCCTCTTTTATTATTTCAAAGTCTGATAAAAGCTGCTCCTTGCTTGTAATTAGCTTATTCATGGCGGATACAAACACCTGTTTTATCTTTTCCTCGTCAAGATGCGGTGTGGAGCATTTCTTTTCATTATCAAACTTATGGTTGCACTGCCATATTATCCTACGATACTTGTCGTTGCTGTGCCACACCTTTGAGCCATAATAACTTCCGCATTCGCCGCATCTGATTTTGCTTGAAAATATACTCACGCTGCTTTTTCTGTTTTTCCCCGACTTTGTCTGCCCCATCAGCTTTTGCACCATGTCAAAAATCTCCGGCTCAATTATCGCTTCGTGGTTGTTTTTCACATAATACTGCTGTACCTCGCCCTTGTTTATTTTCTTTTTCTTGGTAAGAAAATCCGATGTATAGGTTTTCTGCAAAAGCGCGTCACCCTTGTATTTCTCGTTTGTCAGTATGCTTTTTACGGTGCTTGCATACCATGTTGCTTTTCCCGCGGGCGTAGGTATGTTTTCTTCAGTAAGCTTTCGTGCGATTGCGTATGCGCTCTGTCCCTGCAAAAACATACCGTAAATTCTGCGTACAAGCTTTGCCTGTTCCTGATTTATTACAAGGTTTCCGTCCTCGCCCCTGTCATAGCCGAGAACGCTCTTGAACGGAATTGACACCTTTCCGTCCGCAAAGCGTTTGCGCTGTCCCCATGTGCAATTTTCGGAAATTGACCTCGCTTCCTCCTGCGCTATGCTTGACATTATGGTAAGGAGCAGTTCACCCTTGCCGTCAAATGTCCATATGTTTTCTTTCTCAAAATAGCACTCCGTTCCGTTTTCCTTTAAACGGCGTATAGTTGTAAGGCTGTCAACGGTGTTTCGCGCAAAACGAGATACCGATTTTGTAATGATAAGATCAATCTTACCGTCAAGCGCATCACGGACCATTTGCTTAAATCCCTCACGGTGCTTGGTACTCGTTCCCGTTATTCCCTCATCGGTGTAAACATTGACAAATTCCCAGTCATCACGGCTTTTTATGTAGCTTGTGTAATAATCGACCTGCGCCTCATAGCTTGTGAGCTGCTCCTCCGTATCAGTCGAAACTCTCGCATATGCCGCAACTTTACGTTTTGTACGGCTGTTTATCGGCGTTGCCGTAAAGCGGTTGACCGTTGCCGGAATTGTACGTACTACCCGTTCTGACATTTCCTTTGCCCCTTTCCGTAATATT
>JBJEIV010000292.1:0-9493 GCA_051877395.1 Candidatus Ornithomonoglobus sp. | reverse complement strand
CCTCTCCAATAAGCCATCGAAGAAGAAATCAGCTTGAATGCCTTACATCGATCGTGCTCTTTGTTATGCCCGTGCGCAGTCTTAAATCCTCAATATTCTTAAATTCTCCCTTTTCCCGTTCCGCCGTTATCGCCTTCGCCGCCGCGTCCGCAACACCGGGCAGAGCGTTAAACGGCGGAAGAAGCTTGCCGTCCTCTGTTATCTGAAAATTTGTCGCATGGGATTTATACAGATCAACCGGCACAAACTCATAGCCGCGGCAGTACATCTCTATGACAAGCTCCAGAATAGGTATGAGCGTGTCCTCCTTAGGCGCCGCAGTACCCTCGCGCTTATGGCGGTTTATCTCCTCAAGTGCCTCTCTTGCGACAGCCTCGCCCCGCGCCATTGTGGACGTGTCAAAATCATCGGCTCTTACCGTGTAATACGCGGCGTAGTAAGCAAGCGGGATATGCACCTTAAACCACGCGACGCGAAAGCCCATCATTACATACGCGACAGCGTGAGCTTTAGGGAACATATACTTTATCTTCTTACACGAGTCTATATACCACTCCGGGACATTATGCTCACGCATTGCCTCCTCGTCCTCCGGCTTCAGTCCCTTTCCCTTACGGACGCTCTCCATGATCTTAAAGGAATGTCCCGCCTCAACTCCCGCAGCAATAAGATAAATCATAATATCGTCACGGGCGCAGATAGCGTGGGACAGGTCGCACAGTCCCGCTCTTATAAGCTCCTGCGCGTTGCCGAGCCAGACGTCGGTTCCGTGAGAAAGTCCGGCAATTCTCACAAGCTCTGAGAAGGTTGTCGGCTTTGTATCAAGGAGCATCTGACGCGTAAATTTTGTACCGAACTCCGGCACACCATAGGTGCCAAGAGTAGAGCCGGTATCCTTGCCGTCAAGAATTTTAAGCGCCTTGTTTGAAGTGAACAGACTGAGCGTTTCGGGATCGTCCAGAGGAATTGCTTTCGCGTCAACTCCCGTTAAGTCCTCCAGCATTCTTATTACCGTTGGATCATCGTGGCCAAGCTCGTCAAGCTTTAAGAGGTTTGAGTCAATCGAGTGGTAATCAAAATGCGTTGTGAATATATTTGAATTGACATCGTCCGCCGGATGCTGAACCGGGCAGAACTCATGTATATTATTTGTATACGGCACAACGATAATACCCCCCGGGTGCTGTCCTGATGTGCGCTTAACGCCCTCGCAGCCCTTTGCAAGACGCTTCATCTCGGCGTTTGTCATTGTGACGCCCTTTTCCTCGCAGTATTTCTTAACATAGCCGAACGCGGTTTTTTCCGCGACCGTGCCTATGGTTCCCGCGCGGAACACAAAGCCTTCGCCGAAAAATGTTTCGGTGTACTTGTGGATCACCGGCTGATATTCGCCGGAAAAGTTAAGGTCAATATCCGGCTCCTTGTCGCCGTTAAAGCCGAGGAAGGTTTCAAAGGGTATGTCATGTCCGTCCTTATTTAGCGGCGTTCCGCAGTTGGGGCAGTTCTTGTCCGGCATATCGCAGCCCGAGCGTCCGATTTCACTCGGCACAAACTCTATATACTTGCATTTCGGGCACAGGTAATGCTCCGGGAGCGAATTAACCTCCGTAATATCCGACAGGAACGCCACAAAGGAAGATCCTACCGAGCCTCGCGAGCCTACAAGATAGCCGTCCTGATTTGACTTTCTCACAAGCTCCTGCGCGATACGGTACATAACCGAAAAGCCGTTGCCTATAATCGAATCAAGCTCCTTGTCGAGCCGCTCCTTTACCTCCTTGGGCAGCGGATCGCCGTAAATCTCAATCGCGCGGTTTATCGAATCGTTTCTTATGCCGTCAACCGCTCCCTCGACAACCGGCGGACATTTCTTCTTCGGTATCGGTCTTACGTCCTCTATCATATCGGCTATTTTGTTCGTATTTGTAACGACCACCTCATAAGCCTTCTCCTTGCCGAGATAATCGAACTCCCGCAGCATTTCGTTCGTCGTTCTGAAATACAGCGGCGCCTGATTGTCGGCGTCCTTGAAGCCCTTGTAGTGCATCAGTATCTTTCTGTAGTCGGCGCCCTCGGGGTCCATAAAATGAACATCGCAGGTAGCGCAGACAGGCTTTCCTATCCTGTCGCCAAGCTCCACTATCCGCCTGTTCAGCTCCCTCAGATCATCATCATTGTGAACATTCGGATGCTTTGAGCTTTCCTTCATATACGCGTTGTTGCCTATCGGCTGAATTTCAAGATAGTCGTAGAAGGACGCTATATCCTCCAAGACTTCCTCACTCTCTCCCTCCACGAGCGCCGAGAACAGCTCTCCCGCCTCGCATGCGGAGCCTATAATTATATCCTCCCTTTTCTGCATGAGCAGCGTTTTTGGAATACGCGGCGTTCTGTAAAAGTATTTCAGATGCGATTCGGAAACCATCTCATATATATGCCGCACACCCTCATAGGTTTTCGCCAGGAGAATTATATGGAATGCTCTCGTTTTTACGGACGCTGTTCTTATGTCAAATATATCATTGTATTCCTTTAATTCTGTATTGCCGCCCTCCCGAAGCCTTGAAAGCATTTTCATAAATGCTTTTGCTGTCGCCTCCGCGTCGTCAACTGCGCGGTGATGGTGAGCGTTTATAACGTCAAGATGCTTGCAGAGAGTATCAAGCTTATGGTTTGCAAGCTTGGGGAACATACACCGCGCAAGCACCATAGTGTCTATATACGGCAGGTCAAAGCCCCTGCCGCACTCGCGCGCCTTCTGCTTCATAAAGCCCATATCAAAATTCGCGTTGTGCGCCACCATAACGCACCCCTCGCAGAATTTTATAAAATCGTCTATCTGCTCCTCAAACGGCGGCGCGTCCTTTACCATTCCATCCGTTATCGAGGTAAGAGATGTGATTTCCTCCGGTATCTTAACCCCCGGATTTACAAAGGTTGACCAGCGTTCTGTTACCTCGCCGTTCTCAACCTTGACGGCTCCTATCTCAATAATTTTACATTCCGTTTTGCTGAAGCCTGTTGTTTCTATATCGAACACGACAAACGGTGAATCTATGGTTTCCTCCGTTATGTCATAGGTGATCATCCTTGTATCGTCAATGAGATACCCCTCAACACCGTAGAGCACCTTGATTTTCTCATTGTTGTTTGAGGCGTGCATACCGTCGGGATACGCTTGAACCACTCCGTGATCCGTTATTGCTATTGCCTTGTGTCCCCAGTAAACCGCGCGGTCTATGAGATCTGCCGCGGAGTTCACCGCATCCATCTGGGACATCTGCGTATGCAGATGAAGCTCGACACGTTTTTTTTCGGCTGTATCCATTCTCACAGGCGGCGCGGGAAGCGCGGCAATGTCATTTGCCATAATAACGACCTCCTTAGCATAGTCGTCATATTTTGCCATACCCCGTATTGCGGCATACATTCCGCCCTTTTTAAGCGCCTTTTTTATAGGACCGAATAAGTCCTTGAATTTACTGTCGTCCTCACCCTTATCCACAAACATCTTAACGGTAATTGACGAGGTGTTGTCGGTCACATCAAGCATAACTATATGCATTTCCTTGCCGGTCTTTTTTGACTTGATTTCCCTTTCGTCCGCGTCAAAAATTCTGCCCGTTATTACAACCCTGCCGGAGCCTTCGTTGATTGAGCGTATCGCGGCAACCTCAGCGTCCCTTATCGGTCTGCCAATGAGCATTTCCTCAGCGCTTGCCCTGCCGATTATTTCCGGTCCGCCGCCTATCAGCGATTCGCCGTCCTTCGGACGAGTAAAGTACATAACATTCCTCTTTTCCTTCGCAAGCTTAGGATTCGTTTTAAGCTTTACCGGAATTGTGCCGAGAGTCTTTTTTATCTGATCCTGCGCCAGCTTTTCAATGGTCATGCTCAGCTCGTTTGCAAATTCCACCTCAACATTTCTGTTCTGCCTTGAAACAATAAGGTTCGTTATATTGAGCCTGTCAACAGTGGCGTTTCCGCTTTTTCCGAAAACCGTACTGAATTCAATCATCTTCAGCAGTCCTTTCTATAATACTGTTCAGCAGTATATACATCTTTTCCTTATTCTTATCCATTGTCTGAGCAACCTCCTCCTCAGAAAGAGGCTTGTCCGAGATACCAGCCGCCAAGTTTGTAACGCAGGATAGCCCCAGAACCTCCAGTCCGCAATGCCTCGCGGCTATGCACTCAAACACCGTGCTCATACCCACAAGGTCACCGCCCAGAGCCGAGATCGCCCGTATCTCCGCCGGCGTTTCATACTGCGGTCCGCTCATATAAAAATAAACTCCGTCCTTTAATTCAATTCCGTTCTCCGCCGCGCATTCATGGGCAATATTGCGCAGCCGCTTTGAATACGCCTCGGTCATATCCGGGAACCTCGTTCCCCACCTCTCGTCATTTGCGCCGCGCAGAGGATTGTCAGTTGTAAGCTTTATATGGTCGGAAAGCACCGCAATGTCGCCTACGCGATAGGACGGATTTACACCTCCCGCGGCATTGGTTAAAATAATTCTCCTGACGCCGAGCAGCTTCATAACACGGATATAAAAGGTAATTTCATCAAAGGAATAGCCCTCATAATAATGAAAGCGTCCGCGCATGATATAAGCCTTCTCTGTAACAAGCATAATCCCCTTATGTGACGGCGCGGTCGCCTTAGGGAAATGCGGTATTTCGCTATACGGTATTTCTGCACCCTCATCAAACAGTCCGCTCATGCCCGAACCGAGCACAACAAGCGTTTTCGGTCTGTATTCCGTTCTTTCCCGTACAGCGGCAGCCGCTTCCGCGTAATCACTGTATGAAAACACCTGCTTTTCCTCCCTTGCCGATATTTATCTATTATATAGTATACTACAATCCGCCACGGTAGTCAATCGTTTTTTTGGGGCAAAATTAAAAGAGGCAGCATTTAAACCGCCTCTTTGTACTTATCAATATGTATTATTCCGAGCCTTTCTTAACCGCTTCCGCGTGCTCCTTCTGTATATCGGGATACACTGAGAGCATCGGCTCAATATCCTTATGATGGAAATGACGATCAATATAGTTCTTTGTACACTTGAATACAAGCGGTGAAAGCACCAGAACGCCGATAAGGTTCGGCAGCATCATAAGACCGTTAAAGGTATCCGAAAGATCCCACGCAAGGTTTTCACCCATAACCGCACCGCCGAAGATTGCGATAACGAAAATCACTCTGTAGGGAAGAGTTGATCTTGTACCGAACAGATACTCGCACGCCTTTGTGCCGTAATGACTCCAGCCGAGAACCGTTGAGAATGCAAAAAGCAGGAGCGCAACCGCAACAAACGCCGTACCGATCTGACCGAAGGACAAGCCGAACGCCTGACCTACAAGCGAGCCTGTGTTTGTAACTGACTCAGCTACCTGACCTGTTTCAAGGTCTATAAGACCCGATGAAAGCACCGAAAGAGCGGTGAGTGTACATACAACTATTGTGTCAGCAAATACCTCGAATATACCCCACATGCCCTGTCTTATCGGCTCCTTAACATTCGAGTTGGAATGAACCATAACCGATGAACCAAGACCTGCCTCGTTTGAGAATACTCCGCGCTTCATACCCATCTGCACCGCAAGCTTAACGCCTGAGCCGACAATACCGCCGCCCACAGCCTTAAGACCGAACGCGCCCTTGAATATGGATACGAATACGGCGCCGAGTGAGGATATGTGCATAAGGCATATAACAACTGTGCCGATAAGATAGAGAATAACCATGATCGGAACAATCTTTTCCGTAACCGCCGCTATTCTTTTAAGACCGCCTACAATAACAAGACCGGCAAGAATGAGAACCACGATACCCGTTATAACCTTGGGGATGCTGAACGCGTCAAGCATATTTGTGGCGATCGTATTGACCTGAGTCATATTTCCGATACCGAAGGAGGCAAGGAGACAGAAGCAGCTGAACAGCACCGCAAGCACCGCTCCGATCTGCTTGCAGCCCTTCTTTGCGCCCAGACCGTTCTTTAAGTAGTACATTGCTCCGCCTGACCACTCGCCCTTATCGTTCTTAATTCTGAACAGAATACCGAGCACATTCTCGGAGTAGTTTGTCATCATACCGAAAAACGCGATAATCCACATCCAGAACACCGCGCCCGGACCGCCTGCCACGATAGCTGAGGCGACACCGGCGATATTACCTGTTCCAACAGTGGCAGCCAGCGCCGTGCAAAGGCTCTGAAACTGCGAGATTGACTTGTCATCTGTATGCTTTGTAACGTGCCTGTCGCCGAATATTGCGCCGATAGTGTTCTTGAACCAGTGTCCGATGTGCGAAACCTGAAAGAACTTTGTGAGAATTGTCATCAGCACGCCTACAAATGCCAGCAGAATAAGCGCCGGCCAGCCCCATACAACGCCGTTTACCGCGTCATTTACTTTTTGAACAGCATTTAAAAAACCTTCCATGTAAATACTCCTTTGATAATTTTATTAACAAAACAAAAAAGAGCCGAACCTGCATAAAGCTTATGCAAACTGCTCCAATCATTATCAAGGGCGGGCAGATAAAAACAAACGAACTATGCCGTTATAGCAATCATCTCCGTCCTTTTGCCTGAGAGATCAACTGTGCAGATACAAAATGCCACAGTCTTACACCTTCGGCACCTTCATTTAGCTTTTTATGAAGGCTTCTCCGGAGCACCATATCGCTACGAAACCGATACAGATTTACGTCATAGACAACTGCATCACGGCAATCCACATCTTTGCTTCTCACCATATTCCGTATGACTCAATATTATTTTGTCGAATTACCGTGTTATTATATCATATTCTGTCATATATTTCAAGCCCTTTTTTAATTTTTTTTAAATTTTTTCCGAATTTTTCATTAAGATTTAATTCTCCCTGTTTTAAACAAAGCTATATTACTCAAAAAATTGACAAAACCGAAATAATGTGATATTATATCTGCGGCAAAATTCAGAATCAAGGTGATGCGGATAATGAAACAACGAATTGAATGGCTTGATGTGATCAAAGGACTTGGTATCATAGCGGTAGTTCTTTCCCACCTGACCAACGGCGGAGAGCCGCAGAGAATACTTTTGTTCTCCTTCCACATGCCGATGTTTCTTATGATTTCCGGTTATTTATTTAATCCAAAGGATAATTTTAGTGTTTTTCTCAAAAAGAAAGCGGTACGACTTCTTGTTCCTTTTTTCATATGCGGCATTACAGACCTTATTATTCTTAATGTTGAAGCTTACCTTATGGGCTGGCATATTTCTCCTGAGGCAATGCTGCGGGGGCTGTTCTTTATAGACGGCAAAGCGATGCTTAACGTTCCTGTGTGGTATCTCGCGGTGCTATTTGAAATAGAGATAGTGTATTTCTTTCTTTGCAGGCTTTCTCTGCGGTCAAGGCTTCTTACAGCTCTTTGCGCCGCGCTGCTCGGCTGCGCCGTTACCGATACCGGCTTTCTCGGCTGCGGAATATTCTGTCTTGCTATAGTGTACTTCATTCTCGGTGATGCGGCAAAAAGGCTGCATTTCGATATAGACAAAACAACTCTTCGAAAATGGCTGTGCATTCCGGCTGTAATGGCGATATGTGCTGCATGGATATATCTCAGTCTTAAAAACGACTTTGTTGAGATTGCCGAGGTAAAGCACGGTAACAGCTATTTTCTCTACTATATTGATGCGATACTCGGAACCGCAGTATTCTGGTATATCGCAAAAAAGCTTTCAAAGATCAGAATACTTCAATTCTTCGGCAAGCATTCAATGGCTGTGCTCTGCTCGCACTATTACCTTGCCAGAAAGATATTCCCCATAATATTTACACGGCTTGGCTGTGAGAACATATTGCAGACCTTCCCCGGTCAGCTTGCGGTGTGCGCGGTGATTTTGCTGTTTATAACTGTTCTCATATGGGATTATATACATATAGAAAATATACTTATGATAATCAGGTACGGAAAACGCGGCGGATAACGTTTTATCCGCCGCGTTTATTAAAACAGATCTCTGTGACTGTCTGTCCTATACAATGTTAAAAGTAATACACTTTCCGTTATTTTATAGACCAACAGCCAATCAGGCTCTATATGACATTCTCTGTAGCCGTTATAATCACCTTTGAGCGGATGGTCATAACACGATGCAGGCAATGCTTCTCTATTTGCTAAAAATAGTAATTACATTTTGTAATTTCCCTATATAACAATTCAAACTGCCCCACACATTTCGATAATTGATCAATACATTTTACCGCCCGTCTTGCCGCCAAGCAAATGGAAATGCAGATGCATAACTGTCTGACCTCCGTTTTTGCCGCAGTTATTTACAACGCGGTAGCCGTCATTGTCAACACCTACAGCCTTTGCGATTTCCGGTACCGCCTCAAAAATATCGGCAACACATGAGCTGTTTTCGGACGTTATCGCGTTAGCGCAGCAAATATGTGTTTTCGGAACCATTACAACGTGCTCCGGCGCAGCCGGCGCAATGTCGCGGAAGGCGTAAACCTTATCGTTTTCAAATACCTTTGTTGAAGGCACCTCTCCCGCAATTATTTTACAGAATAAACAATCTTCCATTATGATCAACCTACCTGTTCTGATACTATTGCTTCTACAGCCGCAAGCGCGTCATCAATCTTTGCCGCGTCCTTGCCGCCGCCCTGCGCCATATCCGGCTTACCGCCTCCGCGGCCGCCTGCGATCGCAGTTATATTCTTAATTATGTTACCGCAGTGGACGCCGCTCTTTACCGCATCCTTTGACGCCATAGCGATAAGAGTAATCTTGCCGTCTGTCTCCGCTCCGAGAACAACAACGCCGTTTTCAAGGTCATTCTTTGCGCTATCGCCCAAAGTCTTCATATCTGGAACGCTCATTCCGTCAACTCTTACCGTAAGGACATTTACAGAGCCTACGGTCTTGGCGCCCGAAAGCATTGACTTTGACTGCTCTGCCGCGATCTTACCGTTAAGCTCCTCAATCTTCTTTTCAAGAGCCTTGTTCTCAGCCATAACAGCCGCCGCCTTGCGGTCAAGCTCCATAAGCCTGTTTGACTTCATCGCCGCGCCGGTTCTCGCAAGCACGCCCTCATAATCCGAAATAAGGTTAAGAACGCCCTGTCCGGTTACGGCCTCGATACGTCTTACGCCCGCTGCAACGCCGCCCTCTGAAAGAATCTTAAAGAGACCGCACTGCGCTGTGTTTGTAAGATGCGTACCGCCGCAGAACTCAATGCTGTAATCCCCCATTGAAACAACGCGTACAACCTCGCCGTACTTCTCGCCGAACTGAGCCTCGGCGCCGAGCTTCTTTGCTTCTTCTATCGGAAGCTCCTGAACCGTTATCGGCAGACACGAAAGAATTGCGTTATTTACTCGTCTTTCAGCGTCAAGGAGCTGCTCCTTTGTCATGGCCTCAAAGTGTGAGAAATCAAATCTCAGATGGTCCTTATCAACAAGCGAGCCTGCCTGCGCTACA
>JBJEIV010000291.1:0-1934 GCA_051877395.1 Candidatus Ornithomonoglobus sp. | reverse complement strand
CATCTTATTTCTAAGATAGCTGTCTCCGATGGGAAGTCCAAAGGTAGTTGCCATTACCAAGTTATAATCCTGATATTCATTTCCCAGAGCTTCCTTGATCTCATCCTGTTCCGCTTTCAATTCCACAAGACATTGCGTAACAGATCTTGGAATGTATACTTTGCGGGTACTGCTGTCTGTCTTTGGTGTTTTCAGAACCCTGACTGTTTTGTTGTTTTTCTTAGATGTCGGGAAGATTAGAATGATTTCCTTTGAGTTTAGTGCTTCCACTGCTGGATTTTTTTCTATCATATCCCATTTTACAGCCTGTCGATAAACACTCCTCAATATCTTATATCAGCTTACGGCAATCATTGACGCTTTAAAAAAATAAATAGCGAGGTCGGAATTTATCCGCCCTTTTTTAAATACTCAATTTCATAATGCACAAATATTTCAAAACGGAAGTGTGGACAAGCTGACCACATTTTTTCCTTACATTTCTTCACTTAATAATCTTTTTATAATATAATTATACCCTTTGGGTGGCAGGCGTCATCTTCGGTGGCAATGCCACCCAAAGGGTTCATCCATTGCGTTCCATCGAGTTTAGAGTTATGACTTCCATTACCACAAGCCATGCCAACTCGAAGACCTTCGGTCTTCTTCGTCGCGGGCTGGCGCCCTATAGCAGAGCACGAGACGCTACACCTCGAACGCTTCGCGTCCTCGGTCACCGGCGTCGCCTTATAAAAAAAGAAAGACATCCATATAAGTGAGTAAACTCACATATGTCTGTCTTTCTTTTTTTACACGTCTCGTGCCCTTTTGAATGTTCCCAGCGGGAATCGAACCCACAACTAGTGCTTAGGAGGCGCTTGTTATATCCATTTAACTATGAGAACATGCTCGCAAGCGAGCATAATATATTATATCAAATTTTTAATAAATGTCAAATATATTATTATTTTAGAACCGTAAAGGCTCAACCTGCTTCATTTGTGAACTCAACCTGTCCTTGAAGCCAGATTCTTCCCTTGAATCGTCTTCCCTCTGCCGGAACTCCCGTTATATCATGTTCATTAATGCATAAATCAAACACAATATCATTGCACTCAAGGGTCATAATATAGATTTTCTCACCTGTCAAAGAGTTGGTTACAGGATAAGCTTCTATTATATTTCCCACAACTGAATAGCAGTCACACTCGAATCCGCTCGGCATAAAAGACGAATCCACAATTGTGAAAATATCCTCATCCCTGACACGCTTATAGATGTCGCTGTAGGTATCCAAATCCTCAATCGTGAGATTGTCTATAGCTGCCGCGTCACCTTGCTTGGCAAGATTGATAAGGTTATTGCGCGCTGCCGTGGCAGCCTTGCACTTCTTAATCTGGTGCTCACTTTTGTTCACCGGAAGAAGAATCGTACCCTCATTGCTCATTGCTGCAATCTTGACGGTCTTGTTGTAGTAATCTCCCAGAATCGGCTTGCAGGTGAGATAGTCAATTGGATTAGACAAATGAAATATAAGAGCTATTCCTCTACCCGGCTCATCGCAGAGAGCATTGAATGCCTCTCTTTCAGTCTTTCTTCCTATTGAAACCTCAGCTTCATAGCTCTCAACGGAACTGTCCAGAAAAGGAAAAACATAATCCGTCTTAAAGCTTCTCCTCTTAGGGTCATAAAAACCGTTAACAGATATACCGCACACCTTATTAAAATAATGCTTTATCTGTGCCGGATATACCTTTTCTCCCGGAAGAAAAGGTATATCCGAATACATTACCGTATCTTTATTGATACTCTCTTTGATGCAGTCCTTAATCAGCCTGTCATATTCTTTTCTTGTATTTACGCTTCCAAGGCCCACTGCCCTCAGATATAAATGCATGAGCACTCCTCTCTATCGCATCCGAACTTCAATCAGTTCTTCTTTACTATCTTCTCCA
>JBJEIV010000290.1:0-9545 GCA_051877395.1 Candidatus Ornithomonoglobus sp. | reverse complement strand
AATCAGCGGGTAAAAGCCTATTATAAAAAGCGGAATAAAGAGCACCGCAAGCATGGCAAGGAATTTCCCCGCGACCACGCGCGTCATGCTTACGGGAAGCGAATACAAAAGCGCGTCCGTTTTCTGCCTGCGCTCCTCCGCCACAGATCTCATTGTGAGTATCGGAATGGCTATAAGGAAGATAAAGCCCATGTTTCCGAGAACATATTCAAAATTTGCATAACCCTGCTTTAAATTGATGACCGTCATATATATTCCCGCAAACAGCAGGATAAAGGCGCAGAATATATAGCCTGTAATGCTTGTGAACATCGCGTGAAGCTCACGCTTAAATATTGCCCTCATATCGCTTCCTCCTCATTGTCGCTTGTGTTTTCCTCTGCGTCTTCCGAAGTCTCCGGCTCATTGCCGCCGTTCCTTGTAAGCTCAATAAATATATCCTCAAGGCTCGCCTTTTCCGTGTTCATCCTCACAACGGGCAGTCCCGCGCCCGCGAAGGCGAAAAACACGTCCTCCGCCATTTCAAGCTCCGGCTCAAAGCTTATAACCGCGTCCGTGTACAGTCCGAACTGATTAAGCGATACCACCGACGCGCCCTTCAGCTTAGACAGCACCTCCGCGGCTGTATCCATATCGCACTTTACGGTAAATTTCAGCTGCGCCGTGCCTGCAAACAAAGCCTCAAGCTTCTCGGGCGTGTCATTGGCAACCAGCTTCCCCTTTGAAATTATCATAATACGGTCGCAAACTGCCTGAACCTCGGAAAGTATATGACTTGAAAGAACAATAGTGTGCGTTCTTCCCAGCGAGGTAATAAGGCTGCGTATCTCTATTATCTGCCCCGGGTCAAGTCCGACAGTCGGCTCGTCAAGGATAATAACGGACGGATTTCCCAGAAGAGCCTGCGCAATTCCGACTCTCTGCCTGTAACCCTTGGACAGATTTTTTATGAGCCTGTCGGCAACATCCGTTATCTGCGTTCTGCGCATGACCTCCTCGGTCTGTGCCTCTCGGCTGTCGCCGCGCACACCCTTCGCCTCCGCGGCAAACATCAGATATTCCCGGGGCGTCATGTCGGGATACAGCGGCGGCTGCTCCGGAAGATAGCCTATGCGGCTTTTAGCCTGAACCGGCTCTTCAAAAATATCATGACCATCAATGACGACGCTGCCCGACGTTGCGGCGAGACAGCCGGTCATGATATTCATGGTTGTGGATTTTCCGGCGCCGTTGGGGCCGAGAAACCCGTAAATATGCCCCTCCTCAATCGTGAAGGACAGATCATCCACGGCAGTATGCGCGCCGTATTTCTTGGTTAGGGATGAAACCTCAATCATTTTAATACCTCCAAATATGTATTGTTCTCTAAGTGTAACATGATACACTTTGGCAATCAATAGATATATTGTAAAAAAAATGTTAACAAAAAAATTTCCCGCGCTTGAAATGATCTGCGATATATGCTATACTTAATTATAAACAAAGAAAAAGGAAGTGCACTGTAATGAAAAAAATAATCTGCTTCGGCGATTCAAACACCTACGGACACAACCCGCCCGACGGAACACGCATGGAAAAGCCGTGGCCGGCGGTTTTGCAGGAGCTTCGTCCCGACTGTACGGTCATTAACGAGGGAATGTGCAGCAGAACGACGCATTTTCCGACGCCGGACAGTGAGCTGCATAACGGTCTTGTGAGGTTTAAGGAGCTTCTTAATGAGAATGAAGGCGCAGAGCTCCTTATAATCATGCTCGGAACAAACGACACGCTGAAATTCTTTAACTGCTCCGTTTCGGAAACCGTGGAAGCTCTGCGCGGCTATATCCGTTCATGGCGCGAAAAATTCGGGCAGGACAGCAAAATCCTTCTCATATCCCCCATTCTTATTACAAACGATAAGAAAAACAACGCTTATTTTGATGATGTCTACAAGACTGAGGCGATCGGCAAATCGAAAATGTTCGGCGCGGCATACAAGACGCTTGCGGAGCAGGAAAAGGTGCTGTATCTTAACGCGGCGCGGTTGTGCAGAACCTCGTCCTGTGACGGCATACATATGATGCCCGATGAGCACGCAAAGCTTGCCCGCGCGGTTTATGATGTGATTCTTAACGAAATATGAGGTGTTTTATGAAAAAGCTTATTCCCTTTCTGTTATCGGTCCTTCTGCTGACCTCCTGCGCAGCAAAAACAGATACCGGCAGCGAAAAAAAATCACAGACGGTTGAGCAGAAAACGGCTTCGGCTGCCGAAAGCATGACCACAGAGGAAAAGGTAGGACAGCTCTTTATGGCGCGCTGTGACAGTACAAATATGGAGCCTATACTAAAAAAACAGCCCGGCGGAATTGTAATGTTCGCGGTTGACTTTGAGGATCTCACAGAAAAAGAGGTCAGAAAAAAAATAGAGAGCTATAAGGACGCCTGCGGTATTGAACCGATTATTGCGGTTGACGAGGAGGGCGGCACGGTTGTGCGCGTAAGCTCAAATCCGAACCTCTCCCCCGCAAAATACGAAGGTCCGCAGTATTACTATGGACTTGGCGGCATCGAAGCTGTTGTCGGGAACACCGTTGAAAAATCGCAGCTTCTGAAAAAGCTCGGCATTACCATGAATCTTGCGCCGGTCGCGGATGTTTCAACCGACCCGTCGGACTTCATATATGACCGCTCCTTAGGACAGAACGCAGAGATCACGGCGGAATACACCTCGGCTGTTACGGAGGCGGCAAAAAATGAGGGCTTAATGTCATGCCTGAAGCACTTCCCCGGCTACGGCAATAACGTTGACACCCACACCGGAATTGCAATAGACAACAGAAGCCTTGACTCCTTCCGCTCAAGTGACTTTCTGCCGTTTAAAAGCGGAATAGCCGCCGGAGCCTCAGCCGTACTTGTGTCACACAACATAATAACCGCGGCTGACCCGGACGAGCCCGCCTCGATCTCACCGCAGATACACAGTATACTCCGTGATGAATTAGGCTTTGACGGAATAATCATGACAGATGATATGTCCATGCAGGCTATGGCAGAATACGAAACGCCTTATACGAGAGCGGTACTTGCGGGAAATGATATGATTATAGTATCGGACTTTGACGCAGCATATGCGGAGGTAATGGCGGCAGTACAGGACGGCACGATATCCGAAGAGCTATTGAATAACGCTGTAAACCGCCTTATAAAGGTAAAGACCGAATACGGTCTTTCCGTAGATTTTTAATATGCTGTGAGGATCTTCTCCAAGCCTCGGTCCGTCATACAAAAAGAGGACGCTGCAACCGCGTCCTCTTAAATTCAATATTATCCGCTTATTCGGCATCAGCCGGCTCCTCTGCGGGCAGGTCTGCCTGAACCTCAGGATCGGTTGAATATACGAGTGTTGATTCCGGCTGTACGTCGTCATCATCCTCCTCCGGCTCCTGTTCCTCAGTCTTTTCCGGCTCCTCCTTCTGAATAAGAGCTCTGATCGAAAGACTGATCTTCTTCTCCTCCCAGTTAGCGTCGGTAACCTTAACCTGTACCTCCTGACCGATTGAGAGAACGTCCTCGGGCTTGCCGATACGTCTGTCTGCGATCTGTGAGATGTGGATAAGACCGTCTACTGACGGGATGATCTCTGCGAATGCGCCGAACGGCATCATTCTTACGATCTTAACTGTGATCACATCGCCTACATTTATCTTATTCTGCGCGATTACCCACGGATTGTCCTCAAGCTTCTTGAAGCCTAAAGAAATCTTCTTGGTTTCTGTGTTTATGTCCTTGATGTATACGTCCATAACATCACCGACTGCGCATACCTCTGACGGATGCTTGATCTTGTTCCATGAAAGCTCGCTGATGTGAACGAGACCGTCCACGCCGCCGATATCGACAAATGCACCGAATGATGTAAGCGACTTAACTGTGCCGCTGTAGTGCTTGCCTACTTCCGCAGCCGCCCAGAACGCTTCTTCCTTAGCCTTGCGCTCAGCCTCGAGAATAACGCGTACCGAACCTACAACTCTCTTTCTTCTCTCATCAAGCTCGATAAGCTTGAAATTAACAGTCGTTCCTACAAGACTCTGAAGGTCTGAAACATATCTCTCAGATGCCTGACGCGCCGGAATGAACACCTGCGAACCGTCAGCCAATGCGATCACGCCGCCCTTAACAGCCTTGATGATCTTGCCCTCAATAATCTCTCCCGATTCGTAAGCCGCTTTGATTTTGTTCCAGCTCTCCATAGCTACCAATTTCTTTCTTGATAGAACTACCTTTCCTTCAGCATCATTTACGCCAACAACGTAAACTCTGATTGTTTCGCCTTTCTTTACAACATCAGACGGCTCAAGTGACGGGTCATCCGTAATCTGGTCCATCGCAAGCACACCGTTGTACTTGAAGCCGTCCAGATCAACGATTACTTCTGTCTTGCGGATTTCGACAACAACTCCATCCACAATGTCCCCATTGTTGAGAGTCTTCTGCTCATAGTTTTCAAAAAGCTCGGCAAAGCTCTCTTCATTTTTTAAATTCTCACTCATAGCCTTTACTACCTCCTGGATAATACGCGCGGGCGTTGAGGCTCCCGCCGTAATTCCTATTTTATTATATTGTTTGTGCGGAAGCTCTTCCGCAGTTTCAACATGATAGGTTTCGGGACACAGCTTGTGGGATATCTCATAGAGCTTTCTTGTGTTGGAGCTCTTGCGTCCTCCGACCACGATCATACAGTCGGATTCCGCCGCCAAAGCCGCCGCTTCCTCCTGCCTATTCTTTGTTGCACTACATATTGTATCAAATTCTAAGGTACTTTTGCAAGTGTTTTTTAAAATTTGTACGATTTGCACAAAATTATTTTTTTTGATTGTTGTTTGTGCCACAACACACAGCGGTTTTTTGGTAAAATCTGTATTAAATTCGCGTGCTTCGCTGTCAATTATCTCCGCTTCGTAATTACACCAGCCGTTTATGCCTATAACCTCGGGATGATTTCTGTCCCCGACGATCACAATTTTATAGCCGTCCTTATGATGCTTTTCCACTATCCTGTGAATTTTTTCCACAAACGGACAGGTCAGATCGGTGTATTCCCTGTCACCTATTTTTTCATAAACATCCTTGCCGACGCCGTGCGCCCGTATAACGATTTTATAATCCGCAGGGATATCCTCCACCCTTTCAAAGGAATAAACTCCGCGGCTTTTAAGGTCGTCAATAACCTGACTGTTATGGATTATATCTCCGAGGGTCGCGATCCTCTCACCCTTTTCAAGAGCGCCGTATACTCCGTCAACGGCGCGCTTTACTCCGAAGCAGAAGCCCGCGGTTTTTGCAGCTTTAACCGGCATTACGCTTTACCTCCCGACAGCTTCTTTACCTCCGCCTGATCATATATTTTTTCAAGAAGCTCATCTGCAAGCTCCTGCATTTTTTCACCCGACAGCTTCTGTCCCTTGTATTCCTCATAGGTAACAGGCTTGCCGTAGCGGACGGTTATTTTGCCCATCCATCTGTAGTCGCCGTCTATGAGAACGGGTATTACCGGAACCTGCGCCCGCTGCGCCATCATAACCACACCCGGCTTTGCGCGCAGCTTCGGCGCCTTTTTCGTAATTCTTCCGCCCTCGGGAAAAATCAGCATTACTCCGTTTTCCTTAAATATACCAAAGGCCGCCTTGATAGCGCCTATGTCGCCCTTGTTGCGGTGTACCGGGAACGCTCCGAGACTTGATATAAGCTTTCCGAAAAGCTTGTTGTTAAACAGCTCCGACTTTGCCATAAAGCGGATCTGTCTGGGGCAGGTTATACCCACCGCTATCGGGTCAAGACCGCTCTTATGATTTACTGCAAGGATAACCGGTCCCTTTTCGGGAATATTCTCAACTCCTGTTGTTCTTAATCTGAACATCACATGAGAAAGTCCGCCTGTGACCTTCTTACCGAATGTATAAAAATCCATCAGATACCTCCGTTTTTTCTTTGCCTGTTTTATACAGACATTTATTTCTGTTCCGTTTCTTTAACCATATCAAGTATTTTATCAACCGTTTCCTCAAAAGACAGCTCCGACGTATCAAGCAGCACCGCATCCTCAGCCTTTCTGAGGGGCGATACGGCGCGGTTCATGTCGTCATAGTCTCTTTTCATAACATCAGTCTTAATTGCCTCATAGTCGCATTCTGCGCCTTTTTCGATATATTCTCTGTAACGGCGCATTGCGCGCTCCTCGACGGATGCTGTGAGATATATTTTAAGCTCCGCATCCGGCAGAACTGCCGTCGCTATATCCCTTCCGTCCATCAGCACTCCGCCGCTCTTTGCCATCTCCTGCTGCATAGCGACAAGCCGCGCTCTGACCTCAGGGATTGCGGCAACGGCGGAAGCTCCCATTGACGCGTCATTTTCACGTATTCTCGATGTCACATCGGCTCCGTTAAGATACATCTTCTGCATACCGTCCGAATATTCTATATCAATTTTTATATCATCAAGCTGCGAAATAAGCTTTTCAGGCTCCGCTTTAATATCTATTCCGTTTTCGATCGCATACACCGCAACGGTCCTGTACATAGCGCCCGTGTCTATGTAAACATATCCGAGCCTTGCCGCGGCCGCTTTTGCGACAGAGCTTTTTCCGGCTCCGGCCGGTCCGTCTATCGCAACCGAGATCCTGTTCTTTGCGGCAATATCGGGACGAAGCTTTTCCGCTCCGTTAAGATATACATGCTTCATCTCATTATTTCCCAAATCCGTATTAATATGCACTATAACCCTTATGCACATTTCAAGCGCGCCGTCAATCGCAGGCGCAGCCATATCAAGCAGCGGAATCTCCGTTATTCCCATTTTCCGCACCGCCGCCGCCGGAAACATCGCCGTAATATCCGGCGTTACGGTAAACAGGATGTCTATCATATCCCCCGTGTCAAGATTGTTTTTCTTTATAATTTTATCTATCATCTCAATGGATGCCTGCGTTATGCATTCCTTTGTGTTTTCCTTTACTGTTGTTGCTCCGCGTATAGCTCTTACCGCCATGCTGCTTTCCTCCTTAAACCGCTCTGTGTCCCAATCCGATAACAATATCATTCAGATTCAGCAAGCCCAGCGCAAAGAACAGGCACACCGAAAGATGCGCTCCGTTGCAGGCTATGCCGATCTTTCCTCCGAGATTAAGTCCTGCGCACTTGGTCTGTATCTGCTGTATCGCCTCATGCGCGGCTCCGGCGACCGCGCCCTCCTCCGAATGACTGTTTCCTATAACTCCCTCTCGCTTTGCGGCAACCACCGCGCGCTCCAGAATTTTCGGAACCGCATTCAGAAAATCTCCGCCGAAATCCACCGCGGCCGCCTTAATACCGTACTTCATAAGCTCCGCCTTAACAGCCGCCTCTTCCTCGCGCGTATCACTCATTGCCATACTGACCGCAGCCTTGCTCACCGCTCTTGAGCCGTATTCAATATCTCCTGCCATACTGCAAAATCTCCTTTTTATTCCCGCGCTCCCGCGCACATTCCCGCAAGATAGCCCGTTGACCATGCCGCCTGAAGATTAAAGCCTCCGGTATAGCCGTCAACGTCTATTATCTCTCCGGCAAAATACAGGCCCTTTACCTTTTTTGACTCCATTGTGGACGAACTGATCTCGCTTGTCTTAACGCCCCCCGATGTCACGATCGCCTCCTCTATCGGGCGGAAGCCGGTTACGCGCAGCGTAAGTCCCTTTATCGTTTCACCGAGCCTTCTTCTTTCCTGCTTTGTTATTTCGTTTACGCTCTTGTGCGGCTCAAGCTCCGAAAGCTCAATTATGACCGGTATAAGCTTTTTCGGAAGAAGCGCGTCGAGCGCGTTTATTATATGCTTGTTTTTCTGTTTTTCAAAATCACGCAGTATTCTCGCGTCAAGCTGCTGCTCCGACAGCGCCGGCTTGAGGTCGATTTTTATTGCGCAGCCTTCCTCTTTTACATTTTTTATATGCGCCGAGAGGGAAAGTATCAGAGGTCCCGATACTCCGAAATGCGTAAACAGCATTTCGCCGAAGCCGCCGCTGATTTTCTTCCCGTTTGCTTTATAGGCTGTGACCTCCACATTCCTAAGTGAAAGTCCCATTATGTCCCTTACCCATTTCTCAGCCGTAACAAGCGGCACAAGCGACGGCGCCGGCTTTATTATCGTATGTCCTGCCGCTTTTGCAAGCCTGTAGCCTGAGCCGTCAGAGCCTGTCTGCGGATAGGAAGCGCCTCCTGTACATAGAATCACTCTGTCGCCCATAACACGTCCTGTTGAGGTGTTTACGCCCTTTATTTCACCGTCTGTGATAAGCAGTGATTTAACCTCCGCCTTTACGAGCCTTACATTCCTTTGCAGAGCGTATTTCTTTAGCGCCCTTACAACATCTCTCGCGTCATCGCTCACCGGGAAAACACGGTTTCCCCGCTCCGTCTTTGTCTTAACGCCATAGCTTTCGAGAAGGCTTACTATATCGTCATTGGTAAACGTATAAAGCGCAGAATAGAGGAATTTTCCGTTTACCGGATACATGGGGATCATATCCTCAATCTCGCACGCGTTTGTTATATTGCAGCGGCCCTTGCCGGTTATACGCACCTTGCGGCCCACCGCGTCATTTTTTTCTATAAGAACCACCTTATCGGCTGTCTTTGCGGCGGTACCTGCGGCGATAAGCCCCGCGGCGCCCGCGCCCACTACTATAACTGTCATTATGCGGCTCCTTTCTGACAAGCATTTTAATCCTCTGTTCCGCCGCCTTGCTGCGGCACAAAGCTTAACGTGGAAAAGAAGCAAGCAGATTGCCGCCCGAAGCGACGCCGATGTATGTGTATACTTCAAGTCGCTGAGGGTGGTGAGATGCGCCGCTTATTTTTCACGTTAATTTACTGACCAGTTTTCTGTTTCTCTGACAAATCCCTGTATCGACGGGTTAAAGCCGCTTTTTATCTTTGCGCCCGTCACAAGGCTCTTTTTAAGAAAGCATATAGGCGCAAACGGCACCTCTGTATGGATAAGCTCATAAAGCTTGTTTGATACAGACTGCACATCCGCCTCAAGCTGAACCGTTCCGAGCTGCCACAGGAGCGTGTCCATCTCAGTATTGGCATAATTGAAATAGTTGCCCGCCGAGCCGACAATACCCGTCATATCATTATTGGGAAGAAGCTCCGTTTCGCCGACAAACATATCATAATTATGCGCCGCGATCATAGCATTGAACTGAGTGTAATCGCAGGAATTGACCGTAGCGATTATTCCGTTATTGTTGAGCCACTGCGCAAGCTGCTCCGCAACGGCAACCCGCTCTTCGCTTTCGGAATTAACAAGTATGCTGAGACTTAAATATGTCAGCTTATTGCCTGTCTGCTTATAATATATGCCTCTTGAATCGGTTGTCCAGCCGTCCTGCGCGAGAAGCTGAACCGCAGACCACGCATCCGCGCGCAGCTTGGTTCTTGTTTCAAAGCTGAGCCATGACTGCGGATTTATTGCATAGTCCGACGCGACGGCGCGCGAATAGTATATATTTGCAGCTATAGCATC
>JBJEIV010000289.1:0-1942 GCA_051877395.1 Candidatus Ornithomonoglobus sp. | reverse complement strand
TGGAATCGATAATGGGCATATATTTTATATTCCGCGCCATAAATTCCGTGTTTAAGACTGAGCTTATGGACGTCTCCGATATTATATCGGGAATATTCTGCAGCTTGTAGCCCTTATTGGTGACGGAGAGAATTTCATAGCCGTCATCCTTCAGCCTTTTTATATGCTTCCAGACGGCAGCTCTGGAAATGCCGAGCGCGCGGCTCATTTCTTCACCTGATATATAGCTTTCGGTATTCTTCAGCATATCAAGAATTTTGTTTCGCATATTCTCACTTCCCTTTCCGTTATATTATTTTAACATATCATCGGAATAATTACAAGATGCAGTATGGAGAAACTTTTGAACTCACGATAATTATTAATTCGGCATAATATATTTTAAAAGTAAACTGACTGCGAAAGAGAGGTGAAACACATGCTTGTAGTAGTAGGTTCAATAACGGCAGCAACGAGATTATCACGATTGATAGAAAGAAATATAAAAAGCCCGGCGCCGGTTGTGCATACGCCCTCCGGTATTAATAAAGGCGGCTGCTCATATTCCGTGCGGTTTAAGGAGCAATATGAACAGAGGATAAAAGGATTGGTATCGGAATATAATGTTCCGGTCAAGGGATATTATTATGAAGACGGAAGGCGTGTAAACAATGATTTACGTTGATAATGCGGCTACAACACGCTCAAAGCCGCCGGGCGTATATTCAGCAATGATGAGATATGCTTTGCTTGGAGGGGGCAATGCCGGCCGCGGAAACAATAAGCTGAGTCTTGGTGGGATAAAAACAATAATTGAAACACAGGAATCGGCTGCGAAGCTTTTCGGAATGAAGAATGAGAGCAACATTATATTTACCCAGAATGCCACATACGCGCTTAATATTGCAATTTTGGGAACACTAAACAGAAATGACCATGTGGTGGTAACCGCAATGGATCATAACAGTGTTCTGCGTCCTGCCGTACTGCACGGGAATTACTCTGTTGCGGCGGCGGACAAAACAGGGTATGTAAATCCGGCGGAGGTACGCCGACGTATAAAGCGTAACACAAGGCTTGTTATTTGCACTCATGTCTCAAATGTATGCGGGACAATTCAAAATGTCGCAGAAATTGCAAGAGCTGCACATATGAATGGAGCTTTATTTTTGCTTGACGCATCCCAGAGCGCAGGCTCTCTCAGGGTCGATATGGAGGAAATAGGCGCTGATATGATTGCCTGCCCGGGGCATAAGGGTCTCATGGGTCCGATGGGAACCGGAATACTATGTATCCGCAATCCCGAAAAGCTGAGAGCTGTAATTACTGGAGGAACCGGCAGCGAGTCGGAAAATCTGCATCAGCCGGAGACAATGCCCGATAAATTCCACAGCGGCACGATGAATATTCCCGCAATAGCGGGACTAAGGGAAGGTATAGAGTTTGTGCTGAAGGAGGATGCCGAAAATATAGGCAGACATGAAAAAATGTTGGCGGATATATTCAGAAATAATCTTATGAATATGGATGGAGTTGTGGTATACGGAAGAGGAGATACCGGTATTACGGCATTTAATATAACCGGACTGGACAGTGATAAAACTGCTGAAAGGCTCGGAAAGGACATCATAGTACGCGCGGGATATCATTGCGCGCCGCTTGCCCATAAGGCTCTCGGTACAGAAAACGGAGGTTCTGTGCGCGCGTCCTTCGGGTACTTCAACACCGTAGCAGATGTCAGACGGATAACAGATGCTGTGCATAATATTATACTCCAGAATAAAGCATTTTAGAGGGTGGGGCAAAATACAACGCTTTAGCACCAAAAAAATCAAAAAATTTAAAAAAAAAGCTTGACAAATCCACACGACTATGCTAAAATAATCAAGGTCAGTAATTGAGACACTGAATGCGGGTGTAGTTCAATGGTAGAATCCCAGCCTTCCAAGCTGGTCGTGTGGGT
>JBJEIV010000288.1:0-1948 GCA_051877395.1 Candidatus Ornithomonoglobus sp. | reverse complement strand
TATACCGTGACGAGTATATCCGATATGCAGTATAAGATATTTACAAAGAGCGGAACAGGGCTTAACTACCGTATCAAGGACGCCTCGGGCGCACATTCGTCAAGCGGCAGTGTGTCGGACACAGCCGGTCTGACACTGCCCGCAGGCTACAGCGCGCATATTACGTCGTACAGCTCAAACTCTGAAATAGGTATTTTAAATTCCGTGTTTACATACGAGAGCGCCGATTCACAGGTGTACGAGGCGGCGCACATTCAGCCGGGGGAAAGCTATGTATATACAAACAAGCTCGATTCCGAAATGACGGTTAGCTTTAGTTCCTCCACCAAATGGGCATACGCTGTTTTTGATAAGGACGGAAATCTCACATCGACAGGTCACTCTGCCAGTGTCGGCAGTGTAAAGGTTCCCGCGTACGGCTGCATTAAAATGATGTATTTTTCAACCTCAAGCTGGGGATACCTGCCGGACATGAAGTCACTTGAAAAGCTTGATGAAGATCTGTTTACCGTTGTACCGATGATTGCGGGCAAATGCCGGTCGTTCACCAACACCTCTCCGAATGAGGCAACGGTAGTATCAAATAATTCTTCCGGTGTTTGGATGCATTATGAGTTATGCGACGCCGATGGGAATGTAAAAACCAGATCGAGACTGACCCTTACGAACCCTATCAGCGTCCCGGCGGGATATACTCTTAAGGTGCAATGCATAAAGAGTGTAGGTAATAACTTTGACGCGCTGTATGTGCTTAACGATATTTTTGAGATAAAAGAGGATTCTGAAAAAATATATGATTCAGTTCATATCGCTTCGGGGGAATCCTATATAATCAGAAGCACGACAGGCAAAGCCGTTGCAATAGATTACGGAAAGTGGGAAGACGGCTCCGGTAACAATAATAATTATATGGGTTTGTCTTATGTCATATATGATGCCGACGGCAATATATCCTACAGCAGTAGCAATAATAACACTTGGGGAGCACTCACAATTCCCGAAGGTGGATATGTAAAGATTGCAGCCGGTGCGTATCGTGCCGGAACTGTATGGGCGCCGCATGGTCAGGTTGCATACGAAAAATCCGATATCCCCGCTGTACAAACTGTTGAAAGCGGAGATACAAAGTTATACTCATTTAAAAACAACGATTCTGAGAGTGGTTATGTTTATACATCCGGCAGAGATAGCAGCTGGGTTATGTACGATAAGACCGGAACACAGGTTTCGAGCAGCAATCTTAATGGCACATTGAACGAAGTTCCAAGCGGATATACTCTGTGTGTCAATGCGACTTCCTGTTATTCTCTTGACAATAAAAATATGGAAATCAGCTGTACCGATTCCGAAAATTATTTGCTTCTTGAAGCGGGAAAAACATATAAGGTAACAAACAACGGAAACGCTGAATACAATTTGAGCAATTACGGCAACGACGCGTATGAACTGTACAGCGAAAGCGGTAAACTTATATCATCTTATTATAACACGACAGACAACATTACAATTCCCATTGGCGGCTATGCTTATATCGAACCGTACGCTTGTTATGGAATTGAGATAAATGATGCAGTCTTGGTTGAGGAACAGACGCAGAACATTTGGAGTACCGCACATATACCGGCTAACGGTACGTACCTCTTTACGAACACCTCCGACGTCGACAGACATCTTTTGGTTTATAACATTATATACGGTACTATTGGATATTCGACAAATGCTCACGCCGCATATAATTATGCTATCTATAACAAAGACGGCTCTGTACAATCCTCTGAAAAAAATGTCGAATCTACCGGTACTCTCACCATTCCTGCGGGATGCGCCGCAGCAATCAGCCCTATTAACTTAACGGATATGAGCATGAGCGTAAAGTATTGGACGGGGTCTTTTACTGCCGAGGAAACGGATCAAAGCGCATACTTCAGCAAAATATTGTATCCGGGAG
>JBJEIV010000287.1:0-9645 GCA_051877395.1 Candidatus Ornithomonoglobus sp. | reverse complement strand
GGCGGGATGCTCAAGAGAGGTCATTGAGCGCGGCGCCGATATGCTTGGCTGGGAGCTTAACGACCTGCTCTGGAAAACCATTCTGGCAATGCGAAGCTGTGAGGATGATGTCAATAAGGCTGTGGCGGAGCTGTAAATAAAAATAGATAAAAAATGTCACTATGCGGAAAATGCGAATAGTGACATTTTTAAATTATCTTGTAAATCCAATTTCATCGAACATTGCGAAGTCCTCCTCGACATTGCTGCCGATCGAGGTGAGCATATTTCCGATAATAGACGCGTTCGCGCCTGAAAGGAACGCCTTTCTGCCCTTGTCCTGCAAAAGCTTTCTGCCGCCGGCAAGACGGATGTCCGCGCGGGGGTTGATGAAGCGGAATATCGCTATTGTGCGAAGGATTTCCTCATCAGAGAGGGGATGCTGGTTCTCAAGCGCCGTTCCCTTGATCGGCATAAGCACATTTATGGGAATCGATCTGACGCCGAGCAACTGAAGCTCCATTGCCATATCGATTCTGTCCTCCATGCTTTCGCCCATGCCTATGATGCCGCCGCTGCATATTTCCATTCCGGCGCGCTTTGCCGCCTTTATTGCTGCGACCTTGTCGTCATATGTATGAGTTGTGCATATACTGGGGAAGAAACGGCGCGAGGTTTCAAGATTATTATGTATTCTTGTAACTCCCGCATCGTGCAGACGTACAAACTGTTCATATGAAAGAAGTCCGTTCGATGAGCAAAGCTCAAGCTCTGTTTTATCCTTGAGCTGCGAGTATGCCCTGCACAGAACGTCGACCTCCGCATCATTGAGTCTCAGCCCGGCTGTTACCACGTCGAATCGGTCAACTCCGAGCTTTGCGTTTTCAAGTCCCTTTTTCACGATTTCGTCAACCGTTAAAATCGGGTACTCCGCAACGCCTGTATGGTTGTGGGCGGACTGGGCGCAGTATTTGCAGTTTTCGGTGCAAAGACCGCTTTTGCCGTTGAGTATGGTACAGGTGTCTATTTTTGTGCCGTTGAGCTTCTCGCGTATTTCATTGGCGGCGGCGCATAACTTTTCAAGGTCAGCGTCGATAAGCGTCATGGCTTCTTCCTTTGTTATGTAACCTCCGTTAAGTATTTTTTCTTTAAGTATGGTGATTTTATCCATAATACACTCCTTGTTTATACTTTTCATATCGATTAACTATGATATTATATCACTGCGTTTTTTGTTTGTCAATAATTAAATGCGGCAGGATAAAAATTGCGAAAAAATTCATATAAAATCTAAAAAATTTCATATTGACAATTTTGGCTGTATATGCTAATATATATTCATACTAACCCTACTTAAAAAGTATGAAATGAGGAATTAAAATGCAGAGTGTAACCGGAGATGATTTTGAGAAGGAGGTCTTATTATCCGATAAGCCTGTTCTCGTGGAATTTTTCTCTGACAGCTGCGTTCCATGCAAGCGTATGTCGCCGGTTCTGGCGGAGCTTGAGGAGGAATACAGCGAAATAAAACTGGTAAAGCTGAATGTCAATTTCGGTGCCGAAACCGCGCAGAAGTATGGGGTTTTGTCGTCACCGACCTTTTTGTTCTTTAAAAACGGCGATGAGGTAAAGCGCCTGCGCGGAGTTGCGGCGAAGGACGATTTGGCTGACGCCATCGAGGAGGTAATAGAATGATTAAATTGCCGAAAAGCTTTTATGATCAGATCGTAGAGGCTGCCAAAAGCGGCAGACCGGAGGAAATATGCGGACTGCTGGGCGGAACCGTAACGGGTGATGAAAAGGTTGCAAAGGAAATATATTTTCTTGAAAATACAGATCATTCAAACGAGCACTTTTCAATGAACCCGAGGGAGCAGCTTGAAGCGGTGAAGGATATGCGCAGCAAGGGGCTTGTGCCTCTTGGCAACTTCCATTCCCATCCCGAAAGTCCGTCAAGACCGTCGGAGGAGGATAAGAGGCTTGCCTTTGACAGGAACGCAAGCTATCTGATTTTGTCGTTATTGGATATTTATGAGCCTGTTTTAAAGTCGTTTAAGATCGCTGACGGCATATCGGCGGAGGAGCAGCTTATAATTGAATAAGAGAACTTATTGAAAACGGACTGCCCATGCGGGCGGCAGGGAGGAAAACTACTATGGCTGTAGATTATTCAACATTAAAAAAAGGCGGCTTTATGCGCCAGAAGCAGAAGAACTGCTTTTCACTGCGCTTAAAGGTCGTAGGCGGTCATCTGACTGCAAAGCAGCTTTCGGTGATTTCGGAGGTATCGGAAAAGTACGGTGACGGATATGTTCATCTCACATCAAGACAGGGTGTTGAAATTCCGTTTATCAAGCTTGACGATATTGAGGAGGTCAAGGCGGCGCTTGCGGAGGGTGACTGTGAGCCGGGAGTGTGCGGACCGCGCGTAAGAACGGTCACGTCATGTCAGGGCAAGGAAATATGCCCGAGCGGCTGTATTGATACATATTCACTTGCGCGGGAGCTGAGCGAAAGATTTTTTGCCAAGGATCTGCCGCATAAGTTCAAGTTCGGTGTTACGGGCTGTCAGAATAACTGCCTGAAGGCTGAGGAAAACGACATTGGCATAAAGGGCGGAATCGAGGTCAAATGGATTGAGGACAAGTGTATCAACTGCGGTATCTGTGAAAGCATCTGCCGCGCAAAGGCAATATCAATAAATGACGGAAAAATCACTCTTGATGAGAGCCGCTGCAACTACTGCGGTCGATGCACAAAGGCGTGTCCGGTTGACGCGTGGGAGAATGATGAGGGATATATCCTGTCCTTCGGAGGTCTGTTCGGCAACAGGATCCACAAGGGCGAGGAAATCGTGCCGATCATACACGATAAGGAAAAGCTGTTCAAGGTCATTGACGCGGCTGTGGGATTTTTTGAGGAAAATGCCAATGCCGGTGAGCGCTTCCGCGTGACTATCGAGAGAATCGGCGGGGATAAATTCAGAGAAAAGATACTGGAGGCATATAATGGCTGATATAAAAATAGACGATTATGTGGATATTACCGATGTGGTATGTCCGGTGACCTTTGTAAAGGCAAAGATCGCGATCGAAGAGCTTGAGACGGGACAGATTTTATCTGTACATATGAATGACGGCGAGCCTGTGCAGAACGTTCCGCGCTCCATGAAGGAGGAAGGACACAAGGTTTTAAAGCTCAATAAAAACGATGACGGAACATTTGATTTAATAGTAGAGAAAGGTGAATAACCTGCTTTGCAGGTTATAGCATAGCAAAACGAAGTTTTGCGCAGCGTAGAAAGGTGAAGAATAATAATGAAGCTTACAGTAACAGGAGAGGTAAAGGAATATAAGGACGATCTGACACTCGGGGAGCTTATCGAAACAGAGAAGGTTCAGACTCCGGAATATGTGACAGTATCAATAAATGATGAGCTGCTCGGCGCGCGTGAGTTTGACAACGCGCAGCTCAAGGACGGCGACGTTATAGAGTTTTTGTACTTCATGGGCGGCGGCTGTTTCTGAGAAAAATCCTCGTTGCATCCCGTCTCCGGCAGTGACTTGAAGTATACGCATACGTCGGCGTCCCTGCCAAAGGCGGCCTGCTTAGAGTATTTTTCTCAGAGAATTAACAAAGAAAGGAAATAATTGAAATGGCATTTTCAAATGAACAGATAGAGCGTTATTCACGACATATTATTCTGAAAGAGGTCGGCGCAAAGGGACAGAAAAAACTGCTTGACAGCAGCGTCCTTATCATCGGCGCGGGAGGTCTCGGCTCACCGGCGGCATTGTATCTTGCGGCGGCGGGAGTGGGAACAATAGGTATCGCAGATGCGGACGAGGTCGATTTGTCAAATCTTCAGCGTCAGATCATCCATGCGACAAAGGATGTGGGCAAGGCAAAGGTTTTGTCGGCAAAGGAAACAATGGCGGCTATGAACCCCGATGTAAAGGTCAATACATACCGTACCTTTGTCAGCGCGGACAATATTTGTGATCTGATAAAGGATTATGACTTTATAATTGACGGAACGGATAATTTTCCGGCAAAGTTTTTGATAAACGACGCATGCGTTATGGCGAAGAAGCCGTTTTCACACGCGGGTATTATACGCTTCCAGGGACAGCTTATGACATATGTGCCGGGTGAAGGTCCGTGCTACCGCTGTGTTTTCCGTGATCCGCCACCTAAGGACGCTGTTCCGACCTGTAAGCAGGCGGGTGTTATCGGCGCAATGGGCGGCGTTATCGGAAGTCTTCAGGCTATGGAGGCGATTAAGTATATACTCGGTGTGGGTGATCTTCTTACGGGTTATCTGCTCACCTATGACGCGCTGAAAATGGAATTCAGAAAGATAAAGCTGCCGGATAAGGTAAAGGACTGCCCTGTATGCGGTGAAAATCCGACCATTCATGAGCTGATTGATTACGAACAGGCAGAATGTGACGGCGTTCTTTGAGAAAAATGCTCGTTGCATCTCACCCCTGGCAGGGATTTGAAGTATACGCATACATCGGCATCCCTGCCAAAGGTGACCTGCTTAGAGCATTTTCCTCAAGATTGAAAATGGAAGTGATTTTTAATGAAATTAAATACAGCTCTGCTTCACGGCGGTGTCTGCGGCGATCCGGCAACGGGCGCGACGCTTACGCCGATTTATCAGTCGAGCGCCTTCGGAAAGGAAAGCGCGGAGCAGATAGAAAAGATTTTTCATAGTCAGGCAGCGGGATTTGCATATACCCGTATTTCAAATCCTACGGTTGCCGCTTTTGAAAGCAGAATTACATATCTTGAGGAGGGAATCGGCTCGGTTGCCGTTTCCTCGGGAATGGCGGCGATTACGGCGGCCTTCTTAAATATACTGAGCAGCGGTGATGAGATTATTTCAACCGCATCCGTATTCGGCGGCACGCTTGATTTGTTCCGCGATCTGGAGAACTTTGGCATTAAGGTCTGTTTTGTCCAGAGCATTACAAAGGAAAATCTTGAAAAGAACGTAAACACAAATACAAAGGCGGTTTTTGCCGAAACCATAGGCAATCCTAAGCTTGATGTTACAAATATAAGAGAGGCTGCGGAGCTTATCCACAGCTATGATCTGCCGTTTATTCTCGATAACACAACAGCCACAGCGTGTCTTGTAAAGGGAATAAAGCTTGGGGCTGATATTATTATCAATTCATCCTCAAAGTATATAAACGGCAGCAGCAACTCAATAAGCGGAATAATTACTGACAGCGGGAATTTTGTGTGGACCGAAGAGAGGTATCCGTCAATGAAGGAATATGTAAAGCTCGGCAGGTTCGCGTTTACCGCAAAGCTTAGAAACGATACCTTCCGCAACATAGGCTGCTGTTTAAGCCCTATGAACGCGTATTACAACATGCTCGGTCTTGAAACTCTGAGCCTCAGAATGGAGCGTCACTGTCAGAACGCTTTAAGGCTTGCGGAGTTCTTTGAAAATCAGGAGGGAGTACGCAGTGTAAATTATCCGCTGCTTGAGTCCAGCCCGTATTATGATACGGCGATGACGCAATTTAAGGGCAGGGGAGGCGGAATATTAACCATACGGCTTTATACAAAGGAGCGGGCATTTGCTTTTATAAACCATTTGAAATACGCGGTCAATATAACCAATATCGGGGACACAAAAACACTTGTTATTCACCCGTCCTCGACGATTTACGCGCACAGCGCAGCGGAGGCGCAGGAAAGCGCCGGCGTATATGATGACCTGATCCGCGTGAGCGTCGGAATTGAGGATATTGACGATCTGCTGGAGGACTTCGGGGCTGCGCTCGAGTACGTTAATGAGAATTATGCCCGATAATTAATGGGGAGGAGTCACGTATGTACAAGACAATGCTTGTGTTTAGCAGTCCGCGGCTGTTAGAGCAAATACAAGCTATGCGCATTTGGGGACGGTCTTCAGATTTTGAAATTGCGGCGGTTATAAATGACGGCGGCGAGGCGTATCATGAGCTGCAATGTCACAAATATGACCTTGTGATTTGTCAGACGCAGATCGCGGGATTAGACAGCGTAGATTTACTGCGCCGTGCAAAACGTGAGAAGCTATGTGGATGCATAGCCTTTTGCAGTGAAACACCGGATTTTGAGTATGCGAGGAAGGGAATCATTTACAGAGCGTTTGATTACTTTGCAGCCCCTTTTGAGGAAAGTCAGTTCTATTCGGCTTTTTCGCGTATAAAAAATAAGACCAATGAAAACAAGGCAGTTGAAATTTACCGCGCCGAGGAAATAATAAATCTGTTTGAAAGACGTGACAGCGGAATATACGACTATATTTCCGATATGATAAGCGAAATCTGCGAAAACGCGCCCGATGCCGCATCGGCGGAAAATATACTGAGTCAGATTTATAATACTGTTGTCAATGAAATTTTCAGCCGCAGCGAGTGGCTTGATCTGTATAAATCAAGCAGCAGCTTTTACGCGGGCGGCAACAGGTTCGGTGGTACATACAATAAGTATTTTGTAAGTAAGCTTTCTGAGCTTTTCAGCGAATACTACGAGCTGTTTCCCGAGGTGAACAACGAGAAAATACAGGAGGTTATTCTGTATATTCTCAACAATCCCGAAAGTGATCTGAAGCAGAAAACTATAGCGGCACAGCATTATATAAACAGCTCATATTTAAGCACTGTGTTCTCTGCTCAGACTCAGCTCAGATTTGTTGATTATCTCACAACCGTAAAGCTCAAGCGCGCGGGCTGGCTGCTCCAGAATACGGCGCTGAAGGTAACAGAGGTTGCGGCAAGACTGGATTATAAGGATATCGGATATTTTTCAAGGGTATTCAAAAGACAGTACGGCGTAACTCCTACGGAATACAGAATCCCGGATGATTATACTTATCAAATTTAAGCAAAAAATATTGACACACCGCACAAAAAGTGATATAATAATTTCATATAGGATAAGTATGGATTAAGCAGCTGAAAAATTATAAAATGCCATAAGCGCTTGAACCAAGTATAAATACAAGGGAGACTGAGGAGATAAAAGCTTATGAAAATATCAACAAAGGGCAGGTATGCAATACGCTTAATGCTTGACATAGCGCAGCATTCCAGCGGTGAGAATGTGTCGTTAAAGGACGTTTCAAAGCGTCAGAATATATCCTTGAAATATCTGGAGCAGATAGTTAATATGCTGAGTAAGGCGGGCTTTCTGAGAAGCCAGAGAGGCTCTCAGGGAGGATATAAGATGATGCGAAAGCCCGAGGAGTATACAATAGGTGACATTCTGAGAGTTACAGAGGGAGAAATGGCGCCGGTGTCATGTCTGGAGGATAAGGTAAATCAGTGCGAGCGTGTAAACGAATGCCCGACAATAAAGTTCTGGATGGGCTTATACGATACTGTAAACAAGTATCTTGACGGAACTACAATTGCCGATCTTATGAATAATGCGGAAGAAAATAACGAGGATTTCTGCTATTATATTTAATATCTTGTATGAAAACAAGGATGCCGGCGGCATCCTTGTTTTCATATGTTCATAGCGTCAAGCGCTGTGATATATTCAAGAGTCGGGATAAACTCATGCTCATGCTGTGTTCCTTTGAATATGAGGCTGCCGTCCCTGTATGCAAGCACCTGCGTCATAGGGAACTGCTGCCAGTTTCCGTCATCAAGCGGCTGCGTTGAAAATATTATCCCGTCGCCCGATCTCTTATACACAAGAGTCTTTCTCATATTCTTATGCACATATAAAAGCTCTCCGTCATAAATCAGGAAATTAAGCTTGTTTCTGGGGGCAAGCGTCATAGCCATTTTGTCTATGATATGGAACCTCTGCACTGTAGAAAGCGGAGCGTTATTTAACATGATTTTCTTATCTATTTCATCAAGCAGATATAAAAATATTCGTTCCGAGTCGGTGTCACCGATCTGCTCAAGAAGATATTTTGCCAGATGCACGCCGGAATAAATCGTTCCGTTGTGTATCAGCGTCCAGCGTCTGCCGGAGGCGTCAAAGCCTGTGTAAGGATGGCAGTTATCATATTTTGTACCGCCTACTGTGGCAAGACGGATATGGGCAAGGAGATTGGTCTGTGGTTTGGTTCTGTGCACTGTTTCACTGATGATACGGCTGCCTAAGGCGCATACGGGCTCCTTGATGATTTCTGTTTTTCCGTCCTGCTCGCGCATGATTCCCCAGCCGTGCGGATGATGTACACTGTGGCTGTAGAAGGTCTTTAAGTATCCGCGCGCATCAATGGGAGATTTGGCACTGATGCCAAACAATTCACACATTAAGCGTCACCTCCGTATTTTTTTACAAGCTCAAGCATTGAATTTTCAAAATCTCCGATAAGCTTATTGTATACAGTAACACAGTAACGCTTGTTCTGTATTATTTTTTCTTTTTGTAAATCTATACTTTCCAGAACCTTGGGAAAGCTCTTGAAATATTCGCGCATATCGTCGAGCAGTCCGAGAGCCGCGTCCTTTGCGGGATAATCGTTGATTGTTATCCCTGACAGATCAAACTTTGCCGCCGCCTGGTGGTTTCTGACCGCGGTTTTCTGCAGCTCGGGTGTAAACTCGAAATCAGGAAGCTGCAAGAGATAAATAAGATAGTAATGCGCAAATTCCAGATCCTCGCGGAATACTCCAAGGCGGGTAAGCGGATTCAAATCAAACATACGAAGCTCAATATGATTGACCCCGCTTTCAATAAGCGACTCTACGTTGTTGTTACCTTCCGGCTTTAAGCGTACGGGGAGGTACAGCTCTCCGGCTGTGAACAGAACACCCTTGTTGATGTAATTATCAATAGATTCAATATATGCATATAAATCCGTATAATCAAGTATCGGCGTAAACTGATTCCAATATCCCTTATCACCACTGCGCCGTGAAGAATATCCGTCAAAGCCGCTGCCAGAAAGATTATCACCGTCTAAGGATAAATCATAAACTGGACTTGCCGCGGTGAGCAGCACAAGAAGCCAGCTGTAGCGGAATACCTGCTTCGACAGACGGAAATATAGCGCATTTTTAAAATCCTTGTAGCTATCTTTCCCGTCATAAAGAGATTTTATGAGCTCCTCAGAAAAGGAAAAGTTAAAATGTATTCCCGAATACAGCATAAGGCGCTTTCCGTAGCGGTGCTCAAGTCCAAGTCTGTAATCGTGCTTGAATGCCTCATCGCCTTCATATTCCGCAATAGGAATATCTCTATCAGTGGTTATATGGGGAGGATTGCTGTTCATCCACATATATTCTCCAATGTCTGAAAGGGACGTGCGGGCTTCATTATCCAGATGCTCCAATACCAGCATAAGTCTGTCTATGCTGCCGCATACGGGCGTGATCAGCTCCAGCTGATTTTCGCAGAAATCACGGTCAAGATATTTGTTATCCATAAACGGGTGCGGAGTCTGCGCAAGTCTGCCATCGGGGGTAACGCGCAGGGTTTCACGCTCCAGACCAAACTTTCCGTCAAAAATATATTCGTTTTTCAAATTCAATTTCAATCACTCCTATACCAGAGAATATTCCTTGATATAATACTCCAATGTTTTACCCTGCTCTATGCCGTCCAACATCTTTTTAGCAGGATTTGAAAGAGTCTGCGCGCGTTCGTAAAGCGGCTTCAGAAATACCTCCTCATTCATGCCGCGCTGCT
>JBJEIV010000286.1:0-1954 GCA_051877395.1 Candidatus Ornithomonoglobus sp. | reverse complement strand
ACAACAGCGCAAGATTGTTAAATACAACGCTGCCCGCCTGGTTCATGATGTCAAGGATCGTGTAAAAGACACCGCCCTCATAGATAATGTTTGTCAGATGATACGTTTCAAGCGTGGTCGGGTTTGTAAATGAGCTTCCTATTCCCAGAAGAAGTCCCGCTACCGGAAGCAGCGCGATCGGAAGCATGAAAGAACGGCCTACACGCTGTAAAACGCCAAAAATTTTGTCTTTCATAAAGCTTACCTCCAAAATACTTTGATTTTCAGCACGGGCGGTACCTGTTCCCATGCTGTTATTATATTATGCGATATCTGAATACCGCCTAAAATCAGCTGTCCATGCTGATTTTTTTCAAATGAATCGTGAGGGTGATGAGTTCATCCTCGGAAATTGTTTTATTGTATGTTTTCAGAATATATTCCTGAATACATTCCGCGCATTTGTAATGCTTTGCGCAGCTCTTTTTTATCATTTCGACAAAGCTGCGGTCATTGCTCAGTATCTGCGGCAAAGGCTGATCCTGAAACAGACGCTGCGCCAGATATTTCAGATGCACCATAAAGCGATCAAAGGATGCGCGGCTGCGGTCAAACTTTTTTGAGTAGAAATATTCCGCAATCTCAATACAGCCGTTTATCATCTTTGTAATGTCATAAACATCACTCATTTTTGTGTCCAGCTGCGCGTTTACAATATGCATTGCAATGAAGCCGGCCTCATCAGGAATAAGACTTATTCCAAGCCGTTCCTTTAGCTGATCCACGCAGTACATTCCCAGCTCCAGCTCCTGTGGATAACATTCCCTTATTGAGTCCATCAAAGGATTGGTGAATTCGATCCCCTGCTTTTTGCGTTCGATTGCAAAGCTGATATGGTCTGATAGTGTTATCAGCAGTGAGTCGTTTAATCGGGATGGAATTTTCTCGTTTATATATTCAACCATATCATTGGTGAATTTTATATATTCATAAGGGATTTCCGACATCAGCTCCATAAGCTTGTTTTGCAGCGAAGAGCTTGTAGTAAAGTAGGTTTTCTGTATCTGTTTCGGGTCAATGTAATCGCCGCATTTCTTCCCGAAGCCTATCCCCTTTCCGGATACGATCTGTTCTTTCCCGTTTTTACCCATAACACACACGGTATTATTGTTTATTGTTTTTATAATTTTCATAATTATACTCCGATATTTTCAGTATAAATAAAAAAACCAACTTTGATAAAAGATTCACATATAAATGTAGAAAATCCACTCAAAGCCGGTAATGCCCATTCGGTAACACCCAAACAATATATACAATTATTTCACTTCTATTTATACAAATACTATAACATATTTATTGCATTTTGTCAAGAATACGATTTAAAATCGAATATTTTTCTGCATTTTGCACAACAAGAAAAGCAACTGTCCGTCATTTTATACAAAAGCAAAGGAAAATATAAGATTGATTGCCTTCTTTGAGGTTTATTTAACGGCTTTGTTCTTCGGTCTATTTAAAAAAAACATAACCACCGTTAAACCGATGATTATGCTTTAAAATTAAAGTACCTTATTAAGAAAATCAATGGTTCTGGGCTCCTTCGGATTGTTAAATATCTGCTCGGGAGTACCCTCCTCAACAATATAGCCGCCGTCCATAAAGATCACGCGTGAGGCAACCTCACGGGCAAAGCCTATTTCGTGAGTTACACATACCATTGTCATACCCTCTTGGGCAAGCTCCTTCATAACGGCAAGTACCTCGCCTACCATTTCGGGATCAAGCGCGGAGGTCGGCTCGTCAAAGAGCATGATATCGGGGTTCATAGCGAGCGCTCTCGCTATCGCAACTCTCTGCTTCTGACCTCCCGAGAGTTGCTGGGGATAATTGTTCGCCTTTTCAGCAAGTCCTACACGCTCCAGAAGCTCCATAGCCTTTTTTCTGGCCTCTTCCTTGGTCATTTTTTTCAGTT
>JBJEIV010000285.1:0-1960 GCA_051877395.1 Candidatus Ornithomonoglobus sp. | reverse complement strand
TGACTAAGTTTTCTTCATTGCATTGACTATAGAAAACTTAGTCAAAAGCATATATCATATGGTTAAACTGCAGAGTGAAAGCCGGACTTGGACATTGTAAAACATATGATATATATAATATTTTAGAAAATATCTTGACAAAAACGCTTAGTTGTGATATGCTATATGAGGTTAGATAAAACTAACCTCATATTTTCGTGAGTTGATTAGCTTAAACTAACTGATAGCGGAGGGATAACATACTGATGAAGCATTTTTCGGAATATCATTGCGGGTCGCCTTTGGCAGAGATTAAAGCGGAAAATATCCCGCCATACAAGAAAATGAAAAATCATAATATTAAATGGATATTAATTTTTGCTCTGCTGTGCTTATTGTGTATGGCGGTGTGGATCGTGAGATCACGGAATACAGCCGATTATAAAATCGCAGAGATAAAGCAAAACGGAGAGCTTATAAAAAAGCTTGATTTATCCTTGGTCGATGAGCCGTTTGAATTTGATATAAGCGACGGAAACGGCGGCGCAAACACAATACGGATAGAAAAAGGCCGAATTGCTGTTATTAACGCAAATTGTCCGGATAAAATATGCGTACATCAGGGCTTTATATCCAACGGTTCCGTTCCTATTGTATGTCTGCCCCATAAGCTGACAATTACTGTAACGGGAGATAGTGAAGAATATGACGCGATTGCAGGAGGAAACTGATATGAATACAAAAAGACTCACAACAATATCAATGCTGACCGCGCTGTCGCTGATAATATTTATTATCGAGGCGCAGCTCCCGCCGCTTGCGCCGATACCGGGCATAAAGCTTGGTCTTGCAAATGTTATTACGCTTATAACACTTGAATGGTTCGGAAGAAAAGACGCTTTTGCCGTTCTTGTGCTGAGGATTGTACTGGGCTGTATTTTTGCCGGAACAATGATGAGCTTTATGTACAGTCTTGCAGGCGGCTTGCTTTGTTTTGCCGTTATGTCGCTTGCAATGAAGCTTTTCAAAGGGAGTAAAATATGGATCATAAGCGTGTTCGGCGCAATTTCACATAATATAGGACAGATTATTGTGGCTGTGCTTATAACATCGACATGGCAGATTGCGGCGTATCTTCCGATTTTGCTTGTATCGGCGGTTATAACAGGTATGTTTACGGGATTTTCCGCGCAGGCGGTTATAAAGAGAAAAGAAGTTATATTCGGGAGGAAAGAGGCTTGAAATACAGAGGTATAATATCTGCGATAATATGTTCGGCGGTAATATCGGGCTGCTCGCCTGCCGGAAAGCCGGAAAAAACAGTACATAATGATGAAGAGGTATCAAGGCTTGTTGAGGCGATGGACACATCAATGTCGATCAAGGCATACGGTGAAAACGCTGAAAAAGCGCTTGACGAAGCGGAAAATGAGATAATGGAGCTCGATAAAAAGCTCAGGCGTGGAAGCGGAGACAGCGAGATTTATACGGTGAACACAGCCGGATGCGCGGAGGTATCAGAGGAAACGGCGGAGCTTATTAGGGATGCGCTTTCTATAAGCTCATCCACTGACGGAGCGTTTGATATTTCGATAGCTCCCATTATGGATTTATGGGGCTTTTACACAGGCGGATACCGTGTGCCGACGGAGGAGGAGCTTGCGCAGACACTGGATACTGTGGATTATAACAATATAAGCATTGACGGAAAAACGGTTACGGTTTCGGGCGGCGCGCAAATTGATCTCGGAGGAATAGCAAAGGGATATCTTTCCTCTCGTATAATGGAAATTATGTCGGACAACGGCGTGACGTCAGGGATCATTTCACTTGGCGGAAACGTGCAGGCTCTTGGAACAAAGACGGATGGAAGCGACTGGAGAGTAGCGATACAGGACCCCGATAATTCGGAGGATTATATAGGAGTGGTGAAAATTTCAGATATGGCAGTCATTACATCGGGAGGTTATCAGAGGTTTTT
>JBJEIV010000284.1:0-1979 GCA_051877395.1 Candidatus Ornithomonoglobus sp. | reverse complement strand
TGCTGATAAAGCGGACAATTTTCCATAAGCTGCTGATGACTGCCGTATCCGACCGCTTTTCCGTCCTCAAGGCATAATATCCGATCCGCCTTGCGCACCGTTGAAACACGCTGACTGATCAGAAGCACAGTCATTCCGCCGGAAAGCTTTCGCAGATTAGAAAGGACCTTTGCTTCAGTATATGCGTCAAGCGCGCTTGTACAATCATCCAATATCAATATCTTTGGCTTCCTCAGCAGCGCCCGCGCAATGGAAAGCCGCTGCTTCTGACCGCCGGATAAATTGACACCCGCCTGACCGAGCGCCGTATTATATCCGTCCGGCAGCTTATTAATAAACTTATCCGCGCATGCGGCTCCTGCCGCCTGTCTTACCTCTTCATCCGACGCATCCTCTCTGCCCCATCGCAGATTATATTCAACAGTTCCCGAAAACAGGAGCGCTTTCTGCGGCACAGCCGCGATCGCGCCGCGCAGCGTTACCTCATCCATGTCGTTTACGTTGATTCCGTCCACAAGCAAAGCGCCCGAGCTTACATCATAGAACCGCGGCACAAGATTAACAAGCGTTGATTTTCCCGAGCCGGTGGCGCCGATAATTCCGATCGTTTCGCCCTCTTTTATATCCAGCCAAATATGCTCAAGCGACGGACCCGACGCTCCGCTGTAGCAAAAAGATACATCCCGAAAGCTTATGCTGCCCTTTATATCCGCCTTTACAGGAGCCGCCGCCTGCTTCTGCGCCGGTTTTTCAAGCATAATTTCCTCCACGCGGGCCGATGAAGCGTCCGCGCGGACTGCCATATTTAAAATATTGGACACCATTCCAAGCGCGAACAACACCTGTGTCATATAGTTGACCGACGCCATTACCCTGCCTATCGGAATACTGCCCCGATAGCCCGAAAACGCAAGCAGTAAAATGATACCGATATTGACGGTCAGGTTTATCAGCGGTCCGAAAACAGACATGACCCGCATTGCCGATATTCCCGCAAGCGCCAGATCATCTGCGGCAGCGTCGAACTTTTCCTCCTCCTGCCTCTCGCCTCCGAATGCCTTTACCACACGGATGGAGGTCAAAAACTCCCGGCTGACATCATTTAATTTATCAAGCTTATTCTGCATGCGCGCAAACCGCGGATGGCCAAGCTTCATATTACCGAAAATGAGACACGCGGAAATGATCAGAATTGCGGTTATGATCGGCACCAGCGCCGGTGTCTGCACAATAATCAGAATAATGGCGCCTATACAGGTAATAGGCGCTTTTACCATTATTCTCATACAGCCGTTTATAAAATTCTGTATCTGGGTAACGTCATTGGTGATCCGTGTAATAAGAGACGCGGGCTTGAGCCTGTCTATATTTTCAAAGGAAAGCGTCTGCACCTTGCGATACAGCTCGCTGCGCAGCTCCATACCGATAAGCTGTGATGTGCGGCTTGCAAAAATACACCGCATGACCGCGCCGACCGCGCCAAGCAATGCCACAGCCAGCATAATGCCGCCGTAGCACCATATCATTTGAGTATTCCGATTTTTTATTCCCTCGTCCACAATATTTGACATCAGAGACGGCTGCATCAGATCCGCCGCCGCTTCAATTGTTAAAAAAAAGATAGCTGTCAGAAACATTCCAAGATGCTTCCGTATCCGTTGAATAATAAATTTCATATGTAGCATCAGCTCCTGCTCTTTTCCTTAATTATATCACATTGACATATTTTATGCAAGCGATTGTTTACGGATATTACACGATTTTATTGAGATTAAAGTTATTCAGCTATTATACAGGTATCGGTCATTATCTCCGGCGCTCCGCACCCTTCTCACCGCCATGCGCCTCCGATAACAACCGATACCCATATATATTAATTATAACAGATTAAGTGAATTTTTTTTCTGAGCGCAAATATACTAAAATATATATGCTTTTGACTAAGTTTTCTATAGTCAATGCAATGAAGAAAACTTAGT
>JBJEIV010000283.1:0-9918 GCA_051877395.1 Candidatus Ornithomonoglobus sp. | reverse complement strand
GTACATTGAGATGATCGCCGGCGGAGCCTCGTTTGGTCCGAGTCTGTGGTCGTTGCCTGCCGTAGCGACTGAAACTCTTAATATATCCTGATAATCGTCAACGGCCTTGATAACCGCTGCAAGGAAGAGTAGGAACTGTACGTTTTCTTCCGGCTTTTTGCCCGGCTTTAAGAGAAGCTCGCCGTCCGATGTACCGATTGACCAGTTGTTGTGCTTACCTGAACCGTTGATGCCCTCATACGGCTTCTCGTGGAGGAGACAGTACAGACCATGATGGTCGGCAACCTTCTTAAGAACCTCCATAGTGAGCTGATTGTGATCGTTTGAAATATTTGTTGTTGAGAATACCGGAGCGATTTCGTGCTGCGCCGGAGCAACCTCGTTATGCTTTGTCTTAGCGAGTACGCCGAGCTTCCAGAGCTCCTCGTCAACCTCCTTCATGAAGGCAGCGACTCTTTCTTTGATCTGACCGAAGTAATGGTCATCCATTTCCTGACCCTTGGCCGGCTTGCAGCCGAACAGCGTTCTGCCTGTAAGGAGAAGGTCCTTTCTCTGATTCCTGAGCTTCTTGTCTACAAGGAAATATTCCTGCTCGGGTCCCACATATGCGACAACTCTCTTAGGTGTCTTGCCGAAGAGCGCGAGGATTCTCTTTGCAGCCTTGTCGATTGCAGCCTCTGAACGAAGAAGCGGTGTCTTCTTATCAAGAACCTCGCCTGTATATGATACGAATGATGTCGGTATGTATAATGAGTGATCCTTAATGAAAGCGAATGATGTCGGATCCCATGCGGTATAACCGCGGGCCTCAAATGTTGCTCTCAGACCACCTGACGGGAATGATGAAGCGTCCGGCTCGCCCATAACAAGCTCTTTGCCCGAGAATTCCATGATAACCGTCTTGTCATCTGTGGGCTGAATGAATGAGTCATGCTTTTCGGCTGTAAGACCGGTCATAGGCTGGAACCAGTGTGTGTAATGTGTGCAGCCCTTTTCTATTGCCCAGTCCTTCATTGCGTTAGCTACAACTTCTGCAACCTCAATGTCAAGCTTTGTACCTTCGCTTATAGTCTTAACGAGTGACTTATAGATATCCTTTGGTAAACGCGCCTTCATTGTGGGAAGGTTAAACACGTTTTCGCCGAAAATCTTTGATACGTCTCCGTTTTCCATCATGATAAAAATACCTCCTGAAAAATCTTAGTTTATGCTAACATTTGCGAATTTACTAAAAAAGGGAGTTTTATATTAATTCTATCAATATAAAACTCCCTTGTTTCAATTCGCTAATATTTTATTTATGGTTTAATTATACCACTTTTTTTCTAAATGTCAATATGCAAAATATTTAAATACTGAAAGTTAATTTCTTTTTCTTTGTGCAGTTTAACAACAATCTTCCGAAAAAAATACTTGAAATGAAACAAAAAATATGTTATAATATAAAGGTAGTTATTCATATGCCCCCGTAGTAAAGAGGATATTACAAGCCCCTCCTAAGGGTTAGTCATCGGTTCGATTCCGGTCGGGGGTGCCATATACAGCGGCAGCCGAACATTCGGTTGCTTTTTTTTACATAAACTCTGCGAAAAAGCGATGCTGAAATCATAATATTGAATGAAATCGAAGCAAACGGCAAAACATATATATGTATAGCTTTGGAGGTAGGTTTATGAAAGATAAAATTTTCGGAGTTTTGCAGCGTGTGGGGCGTTCCTTTATGCTTCCTATCGCACTGCTTCCGGTGGCGGGACTTCTTCTGGGAATAGGAAGCTCATTTACTAATTCAACAACGCTCGAGACATATCATCTTACGAATATCATTTATGAAGGTGGAATATTATACACAATCCTTGATATAATGAGCAAAACCGGCAGCGCGGTGTTTGATAATCTGGCGCTGCTGTTTGCGATGGGTGTTGCGATCGGCATGGCGAAAAAGGAAAAGGAGGTTGCGGCTCTTTCGGGCGCTGTCGCCTTCCTTGTTATGAATACGGCAATCAGCGCCCTTATTACCGCTAAGGGCGGAGCAGGGGCGATGGCGGCAAATTCTACGGCGCAGGTGCTTGGGATCACGACGCTACAGATGGGTGTGTTCGGAGGCATTATTGTAGGCCTAGGTGTTGCGGCTCTGCATAACAGATTTTATAAAATTCAGTTTTCTCAGGTTTTTGCATTCTTTGGAGGAACAAGATTTGTTCCTATAATCAGCAGTCTTGTGTACCTTGTTGTCGGTATTGTTATGTTCTTTGTCTGGCCGGTTGTGCAGAGAATGATCGCGGGTCTGGGCAATCTGGTGCTTGCCTCGGGATATATCGGAACATGGATTTACGGTATCATTGAGCGCGCGCTTATTCCGTTCGGACTTCACCATGTATTCTATATGCCGTTCTGGCAGACGGAGGTAGGCGGCTCAATGGTTGTTGACGAAAATCTTGTACAGGGCGCTCAGAATATATTCTTTGCGGAGCTTGCCTCAAAGGCGACAACAAGGTTTTCTGTTTCGGCAACAAGATTTATGGCAGGCAAATTCCCGTTCATGATTTTCGGACTTCCCGCGGCGGCATTTGCGATGTACAAGGCGGCAAGACCGGAAAAGAAAAAGACAGCGGGAGGACTTCTTCTTTCTGCAGCGCTGACCTCAATGATCACAGGAATTACCGAACCTCTCGAATTTACGTTTTTGTTTGTTGCTCCGTTGATGTATGCGGTTCATTGTGTGCTTGCGGGGTTCTCATATATGCTTATGCATATATTCAATGTCGGGGTTGGAATGACGTTTTCCGGCGGTTTTATTGACATGCTGCTGTTCGGAATATTGCAGGGGAATGCAAAAACAAACTGGATATGGATCGTAATTGTCGGACTGATTTATGCGGTTGTATATTATATTGTATTCTATTTTATGATTACAAGGCTGAAGCTAAAAACTCCGGGCAGGGAGGATGATGAGGAGGAAACAAAGCTTTATACCCGTAAGGATATAAATTCCAAAAATATAAATGGCGGTACTGCTTCGGACAGAGATACGGTGAGCATTATGATATTAAAGGGTCTGGGAGGAAAGACAAACCTGTCGGATGTTGACTGCTGCGCAACAAGACTTCGTGTAACTGTCAGAAATCCTGAGCTTGTATCGGATAGCCTTCTGAAGCAGAGCGGCGCGTCGGGAGTTATTCATAAGGGCAACGGTGTGCAGGTTATTTACGGACCTCAGGTTGCGGTGGTAAAGTCAAATCTGGAGGATTTCCTTGACTTGCCTGAGTCGGACAGAATCGATGAAATTACGGATGATATCACAGCGGCGCGGGGGCTTGCGGCAGATAAAAAGAAAGCCGCAGGGATGCAGCTCATACTTTCCGCTCATCTAAACGGGACTGTGGTTCCGCTTGAGAATGTGGAGGATGATGTGTTCTCCGGGAAAATACTAGGCGACGGTGTTGCCATCGAGCCGTCTGAGGGCAGACTGTATGCGCCTTGCGACTGTATAATTGAGAGTGTGTTTGAAACAAAGCATGCGGTAAATATGATCTCTGATGACGGATGCGAAATACTTTTGCATGTTGGGACTGACACGGTAAAGCTTGGCGGACAGTTCTTCACATCGATGATTAAGGAGGGACAAAGGGTCAAGCGGGGAGATCTGCTTATAACATTTGATATGGAGAGTATACGAAACGCGGGTTATAAGCTCACAACTCCGATGATCGTATGCAACAGCGACGATTACAGCAGAATATATGTTACCGATTCGGGCAGGGTTAAGGCAGGAACGGATATTTTGAAAATCAATTAATCAAAAAGTCAGGACGCGCCCGCGTAAATAAGCATATAAATTATATAACAAAAAACTCATGTTTATATGGCAAATATTTACCATAAAAAGCTTGCAAATAATGAAAAAATGTGGTAAAATTATTTTAAATATACAATAAAAATTATTTATAATAATATGCAAAAATCGGAGGAGTTTACTTTGAGGTATAAAAGAGTATTATCTGCTTTTATTGCGCTGACATTTATGATTTTTGCTTTTTCGGGATTGAACGCGGGCGCGGCGGATAAGGAATTTAATGATGTGCCGCGGCAGCATTGGGCATATGACAGTATTATGTATCTTTCGGAGCTGGGAGCTGTGGGCGGCTATGAGGACGGCAGCTACAGACCCGACGCGGCGGTAACGCGCGGAGAATGGGCGAAAATGCTTTGCGCAACGCTTGGTTTTCAGCCCGTTACGGGTATCAGGCTGTACGCGGAGCTTATGAGAAGCGGCGATCTTACCGCGGACGACTGGAGCGCTCCGTATATTATAGCGATGAACAGCTATTTCGCATACTACAGGGGCAGCGACGGTCTGGATTATTATCTGCCCGATGACGGCGCGGCAAGAGAAACTGTCGCGGCAAGCATTGTGAGGGCGCTCGGCTATACGGTTTCAAAGGGCGATTATCCCAATCTTGCCGGATTTTCGGACGCGGAGGATATAAGCGATACGGACAAGCCGTATGTCGATGCGGCAATAGCTGACGGAATAATAAGCGGCTATGACGACGGAACAATAAGACCGGATGCGGCGGTAACGCGGGCGGAGGCGGCCTGCCTTCTGCAAAGGCTTATAAGCAGAGCGGTAGGTATGTCAAAGCGCAAAAGCGTTGACTATGTTAATTACGAAAACCGGACAACAGAGCCTATGCCGTTATGATGTGATACAAAATTTGTGCGATTACACAAAAAAATAATATAATTCCCCCGAAATTTTTAGTGTTATCCGCGAATTATGTAATAGGAAATCTTACATTAAAGAGAGAGAGGGAAAACTATGAGAAAATTTTTAAGTTCGGTCGTGGCGGCGTCAATGCTTGTTTCGGCATTTTGCGCGCTGTCTCCGGCATTGGCGGCAACCCAGAGCGGATCGCTTACGCTTAACTTTGATGACGGAGTGTCAAAGTTTACAGAGGCAAACAGGACAACCTGTACTGTGGAAAACGGCGAGCAGGTCATAACCTCTGCAAGCAATGCGGGCAATGCATACGGTCTTGCATACTATGACTTTTCATCGGTTTCAGAGGGCGCGGATGAGGTTGTGGTTGAGTTTGATTCAAGAATATCGTCAGGCACAAGGTATTGGATAAGCCTTTACGATACCTCGCTGAGAGGTACAAATGCAGGCGGTTCAAGCGGAAGCACTTATAATACCACAGGCTTGATTTACACTATGGGTCTGGGCAATTCCAATAATTATTATCAGGTCATGGGAGTAAACGTATCTGATTCAGCAGCCGCGCTTGACAACACGATTCATGCAAAGGTAACCGTATCCTTTGTGAATAATACAATGGATTATACGGTTACAACAGCGTCAGGAACAACGCTCAGCTCCGGCACAGGCAAAGCGTTTAAGGATACTTCGGCTGCGCAGTGTACGGGAATTGAGTTCTATACATGGACAAACAATACGCCGGGATATATTGACAATCTGACAGTAACAGCATATAAGGAAAATACTGATCTTACAGGCTCGCTTACACTTGATTTTTCTGACGGTATTTCACAGCTTACCGCAGCAAGCCGTGTAACCTGCTCGGTTACGGATGGAGTTCAGTACATAGATTCTGCATCCAATGCCGGTAACGGATACTCGCTGGCATATTATGACTTTTCATCCGTTGCTTCCGGCGCTAACGAAGTAATTGTTGAATTCGATTCGCTCATTTCATCCGGTTCACGCTACTATGTCAGCCTTTATGATGCTGCAAAGCGCGGTACCGAAGCGGGCGGTTCATCTAAATCAACGTACAATACGGACTATCTGATTTACAGCGCGGGAACAGGCGACGGCACATATTACCGCGCCTGCGGCAGTACATCGTTAGACGCATTTAACGATATGGTTCATACAAAGGTAAATGTTGATCTTATAAACCATAAGATGAGCTATACAATTACATCTTCAAGCGGAACAACTCTCTATTCACAATCTGATGCGGATTTTTATAACACCTCAAGTCTTGCGCAGGAGTGTACGGGTATAGAGTTCTACACATGGGCAAACAGCACACAGGCGCAGCTGGATAATCTTTCGGTAATGGCGTACACCCATGAGGTACCTGACCCGACTCCTACACCGGTGAGCATTGATATTCCGAACAGTGATTTCTCTGACGGAACGACCGATTGGACAATATCAAACACATCAAAAATGTCGGTTTCCGACGGCGCGCTTGCGGTATCATCATCAAGCGGCGAGGCCGAGCTGCGTCAGCAGCTTACAAACGTGCCGGACGGCACATATGACCTTACTGCGACAGTAACGGCGACAATACCGTCAACAAGCGATGCCGCATATCTCTTTGCAAAGGCAAAGGGTCACACGATGGCAAGAACAGCAATTCCGCTCTGCACTGACGAAGAAATTATAGTGCCGGGAGTAACGGTTGACAACGGCATACTTGACATAGGTCTGTATGCAAACGGCACACAGACAATCACGCTTGATAACTTCAAGCTTGCAGAGTCAGACAGCACAAGAGTTCAGTTCCTCAAGGGCGGAGAGATTTCAAAGCTTACATATCTTGAGGAAAAGGGTCCGATTACCTATAAGGATGCGGACGGCAATTCAAAGGACTGCCTGCAGCTTATGGCAGAGCAGGGCTTTAACCTCGCGCGTATAAGAGTTCTTAACAATCCGGGCGATAACCGCGGAGACGGAACATATTATCTGCCGGCGGGATATATGGATGAGGCGGATTGCCTTGAGCTTGCAAAGCGCGCAAAGGAAAAGGGTATGCAGATTGAATTTACCTTTGCGTATTCGGACTACTGGTCGGACGGCGCAACACAGATGGTGCCGACTGACTGGACAAGCGGCGCGTCAGGCTTAAGCGGAAGCTCACTTGCGACATATTACGCGGATAAGATTTACGAGTATACAAAGCAGGTTCTGCAGGACTTAAAGGCGCAGGATACGGAGCCTGAGTACATCTCAATAGGCAACGAGATGCAGTACGGAATGTGTTTCGGACAGTATTCCTCAAATAACGGCTTATACAATAACGCAACATATATAGCACAGCTGGCAAACGCGGGCGCAAAGGCGGTGCGTGAGGAATGCCCGGACGCAAAGATTATTCTCCACACAGATAACGGCGGTAAGGTTACGGCAAGAACAAACTTTGTCGCTGCGCTTTCAAGCATTGATTTCGATGTAATAGGCGTTTCCTTCTATCCGTATTACAACAGCGATGTTTCAATCGACACTGTAGTTTCGGAATTTGCAACTCTTATTAACAAGTATGACAAGGACGTTATTATAATGGAAACCGGCTATAACTGGAACGCAACCCGCGGCGACGGATACGAGGGACAGCTTCAGGATAACGGATATTACCAGAGTAGCTACGGCGAGAGCCAGCAGGGACAGAAAGCGTTCCTGACAGAGCTTTATGCAAAGCTTAAAAAGGTACTCGGCGGCAGATGTATCGGAGATATGTACTGGGATCCGATCATGGCTTATGATAATTCATCATGGGGAAGCACAGGCTATAACACAGGCTGGGCAATACGTGAAAGCGATAACTGCACAGAGGCGAATGTCGTTTCAAACTCAGACCTTTTCGATTTCACCGACAAGGCGCTCCCGGCATTTGACGCTATGAAGTACAACACAGACGCGAACGATAAGGTGCTTGTAAGCGGAACGATCAGCACGACCACGACCACGACCGGAAACAAGGGGCAAACTACTACTACTACTACACCGGTCACAAATACCGCAGTAACTCTTACAGTAAACGGAACGGACTATGAAACAACAACGGACGCATACGGAGAATACATCGTAGCAATAGATTATCCCGCAACCGAAATGATAAGCGTATCCGCGTCAGGCTACACCGGCAGCTATTACAAGGCCGCTCCGGCGGAGGGCGTTCTTCTCTCAGGTATTGACTTCCCGTCAAGCACGACCGTGACAGCGCCGGCTTATAATGACGATATGACGGTTATAAAGAACTATACGACAGAGCAGGGCTATATAGGAAATGCAACCTCGCTGACCTTCTCTATCACACCGAATAACGGAGTAAGCGGAATGTTTGTTACCGATGATGCCGGACATAAGGTTGAATATGATTTCAGTGATGATGGGGATCTGCCTGTTCTTGCCGGACAGGGAAGCATATTATTCGGCATCATATATCCGGCAATTGTCGAAGCAGATAAATTCACTGTAACCGTTTATTGATTGGAGAGGGAGGAATAAAATGAGAAAAGAATATAATTCACCGACAATGGCTATATCATATTTCGGAGACGGCATATCGACAGCCGAAACAGATCCGGTGATAGCAAGTCAGTACGCAGTTGATGCGGCAAAGGATGATTTTATAACGGAAACATTCCAAAGTAATCCCAAAAGGGTCGCGATATTTCAGTTTTCAGAATAAACTGTATGTTACAGGGGGATGCTTTAAAGCGTCCCCCAAAGCTTGTCACAATAAAATTAAAAAATTTTAAAAAATTATTGACAAAACACAGAAAATGTTGTATAATAATTTATGTTGTGAATAAATGCCGATGTGGCGGAATTGGCAGACGCCTGGGACTTAAAATCCCATGCTCTTAACGGAGCGTACCGGTTCGACCCCGGTCATCGGCACCAAAAAGAACCCGAATCGTAAATCTATGCGATTCGGGTTCTTTTTGATTTTGTCTGTATACTTTAATTGTATATTTATTTCTTTTTCTTAACAGCTTTCGATATCTTCTGGAACTCCAAAGCCTTTTCAAGGCTGCCCTCAACCTTAAGCTTTCCTGTAGTAAACGCGAATACCGCGTCGAGCTTGTTCTGGGCAAGCTTGAGGAAGTTTTCTCCCGATACTATGAACTTACAGTCATGGTCATAATATTCATACGGTTCAACCGACAGAACACCATTTTTAAGCTCTATATAGAAAGCGCCTTCTCCTTCACCTACAATATCAACCTCAACGGCAAGATTCGTGTCAATACCGCTGACATCACTTTGCATTATAATTTCCTTTGATGCGTTAAAAATTTCTTCGTAAGTCATCTAGTGTTGTTTTTCCTTTCTTATACTAAATCTCCCTTAATACTCTGAGCGCGTTTTATCTTCTTTGAGGTAGTTTTATCAAATTCAACATCTCTCATGCGCGTTCTGCGTATTGTTTTAGACGAGGTGAGCGTGGTATTTATCTTCTTTATGAGCTCCGTCAGCTCTGCCTCTGTCTGCTCACGGCTCATATCAGCGCAGTATTCCTGATTCGGATATACCTCTGCCGTAACAACGCCGTCCTCAGCATAAACAAGAACCTCTGATATTAAATCCTTTCCGGCGAATTTGTTTTCAATTTCCTCAGGAGAAATGTTTTCTCCGTTTGAAAGGATAATAAGATTCTTCTTTCGTCCGGTTATAAATATACGGTTGTTCTCCACATATCCGAGATCGCCCGTGTGCAGCCAGCCGTCCGGTGTGAGCACTTCTGCTGTCGCCTCAGGATCCTTATAGTAGCCCTGCATTACCGACGGGCTCTTCACAACAATTTCGTCATCCTCGATCCTTACCTGACAGCCGTTTACAATAATTCCTACGTCTCCGAAGCTGCCGTCGGAAAGGGAGATTGAAGATATTCTCGGACTGCACTCTGTCATGCCGTAGCCTTGAGCGATCGGTATGCCGAAGCCGGCATACGCCTCTATTAGCTCAGGCGCGAGATACGCGCCGCCGCTGTAAATTCCCTTAAGTCTTCCGCCGAAAACAGAATTTGCTATTGTCTCGATCGGAATATCAGGCTTTGCGGCGGCCGCTGCCTTTATCTGCTTATATATCGTTTCGGCTATCATCGGAACAAGAAGAACAACCGTAGGCTTAAACAGCTTGAGGTTCACGCCTATCCTGAG
>JBJEIV010000282.1:0-2002 GCA_051877395.1 Candidatus Ornithomonoglobus sp. | reverse complement strand
AGATGAATAAGTCCCGATTTCACGGTATTGCCGTCTTTATCCTCTGCTGTAATAACCATGGCGTTGATCTGTTTGTCGGCAGCATTCTCCGCAGCGATCAAATCAAGCTGCACATCACCCCAGTTTGTGCCGTAGGAAACATTCGGTGTAAAAGAGCCTTCTGTTATCGCAGTACCGCTGCTTGCGGCAAACACAGGCTCGCCGTTTTCCACACTAAGCTCCATATAACAGTCGGGCACGCCGCTTAAAACATAATACGAGTAATCAGCAGCTTCTGTAAGCGTCTGATAGCCGCTCAGCTCTGTGTAGGATGTCTGTCCGCGTCCCAATGTGGCAACTGTTACCGCGTTTGTATCCGTTATCTCCGTACCGCCGAGAGATGACAAAACCGACGCGTCCTCAACCCTTACAGGCCAGATCACACCCTTAAGCGCCGCATCATTGTCGGCGCCTACCGCGGTCACTGTTCCGTCCTCAGCTGTTTCGGCGGTTATTCCCGAATGGTATGCGCCGCCCGCCTTTCCATAATTGCCCACCTTATTTGTGGCAGAGCTTATGGCATCGTAGTCGATGTTTACCTTACTGCTGTCACTGCTTTTTACGGAAACAGCTTCTGCACTGTAAAACTTCTCATACGGAATATTCATGAGAACATACTCCGACTCATTTGCCAGCGCGCTGACAGGAGACAGCAGTCCCGCAGCCATTGATGCGCTCAGCAGAAATGCAGGCAGCTTCCTTAATTTGTTGTTTTTCATCGAAACACCTCTTTGTTTAAATATTTAATCAGCCTCAAACCAACTCATGTCACTACTAATAAATCCAAGCTCACATGAATTAGTTGCTGCTAACTATCAATTATTATTAATCGCTTTCGGCGCGCGTCCGAAAAATATTATTTGCAGAATAACCTGATTGCCGCAATACCGATTTCATAAATCAAAATCAGGGGCAGCGCGGTTATGAGCATAGAAAAAATATCAGACGGCGTAATCAACGCTGACGCGAGGAAAATCAACACCGCCGCGTATTTTCTGATCCTGCGGAAAAAGCTTCTTTGCACAATTTCCATCTTGACAAGAAACGTCATTACAATCGGCAGCTCGAAGGCAATTCCGAATATCAGACATACCGTTATGAGAAAATTTATGTACTCGGCAATTGAAATATAAGCCGCCACAGCATCGGTTTCAATAGTCCGGAAAAATCGTATCATAACGGGAAATATGATTTTATATGCAAATAATACACCGAGAAAGAACAGCGCAAAGCCGAATGTCAGCAATACGGATATAAGTCTTTTTTCATTGTTTTCCATTGCCGGACACACAAATCTCCATAAGGCGGCAAGGCTTACCGGCAGTGATACAACAACACCGCATATTACTGCAATTTTAAGCTGCTGTGCAGCCATCATTTCGGGAGAGGTATAAATAAAATTATATCCGCTCCCCTCTGTCATAAGAGACAATATCCTTCCGCTCAGCAAAAGCATTGCGGCAGAACAAACAATTATCGCCGCGGCAATTATAATTACCGTTTTCCTCAGTTCTGCCAGATGCTCTGTTATTGCCATTTCGTTATTCTTCATTTTCAGGAGTATTATCACCTATCTCAGCAGCAGTGCTTTCCATGCCGCTTTTAAAATTTCTTATCGCCTGACCGAGCGATCTGCCGAGCTGCGGCAGCTTTGCAGGTCCGAATAATATCAATACAATACAAAAGATAAATAAAAGCTCGCCTATACCTAATCTCATAATTATCAACCTCTTTCCTTATATGAAGTATGTAAAAGCTCTTCGGATTTTTCCGAGCACGGATACGCCAGATATTCACTGTATATCTTATCAAGCACCGCGTTATTATGACTTGACCTGACAGTACATGATGCGTCATACTTATACAGACCCCGGTGTCTCACACCCTCATCACCAAACAAAATCGGTGTTCCGCCGCCTCCGGAGCAGCCCTCCAGCAGCAGGTCGGGGAAAGCGGTCAGCAG
>JBJEIV010000281.1:0-9927 GCA_051877395.1 Candidatus Ornithomonoglobus sp. | reverse complement strand
CGCCGGTAATGCGATCTTTCTGCTTACTATATTTCAATGCATGATTTCTTATATCCTCAATACTCATAACCTCAAAAGCGTATCCGCCGTTTACAAGATTATATACAGCATAGACATACCCTGCCTTGCCGCGATTTGTCTTTGCCGGCTTGTGCTTCAGCATCGGCTCCAATCCGTATTCGTAATCAAACTCATCGTTCTCATACACCACATGGGCAGAAATTCTTTTGGTCTGTCCGCTTCTCTCTGCAAGAGCTTTCATACCCAAATAGCCAACCTGAAACTGACACTCAGTAACGCCCTTTTTGTTGTTCTTGTACGGTATCAGATACGCCTGACCGAGAGGAGTGTTCGGCTCTAAACCAAGCTGTGCCGCTTTCAGACACGCTCCGATAAAACTCTGCGGTGTACAGTTACAAAGGTCAGCGTTGGTAGTAAGCGCAGTCATCGCCATTCTTGTAAATCTCTCCGCGGTTATCATCTTTGGAAGAGCTTTCTCAAACGCTCCCTTATACATCCTCAAATATTCCTGCAAGGTCTTTGTTCCGTTATTGTTCTGTACGGCGTTATTCTGTGCCGCTTTCTGAATCTTTCCTGCCATTGTTTTATTTCCTCCATTCGCTATGCTCATTACGGTTGTGCTGTTTCACTTTGTGAAACGCAATACCTCCATTCGTTATGCGGTTTTCATTCTGAAAACCCTTGTTTTTGTTCTTGTTATATAATCGCTTAAATCAGTGCCCTCCGGCACAAAGTCAGCGATTATTTTCTCTGTGTCGTATGATGGGCGTTCCTGCTCTTTGTAGGTAATGCTGTATAAGTCGCTTGTTCCGTAGGAGCAGTCTCCCATGTAGAGCTTTATTTTCTGCTCCAGTGCCTTTTGCTCCTTCTCATACTGCGCCTTAAATTTCCTTACATCAGCAAGCCGCTTTATTTCTGCATCAAAGCCGCTAAGGTCCACCCGGTTATCTGTGCCGTTTGGATAAAGGTGTTTTATTGTCTCTTCTGTGGCGTCTGTGCCTGCCGGTGAAGGGGGATTGTTCTTCTGCACATTATTCTCCCAAAAGCTACGCTCCGCCTCTGCAAGCGCCTTTATTTCGCCCTCATCACGCTCTATCGTGAATACCTTAAAATCCGTACCGAATACGAGTACAGCCAGATACCAACGCTCAAAGCCGGTAACCATAAGATAGTGCATACACTGCACATAGTATTCCTCCGGGAAGTCTCCGTTTTTGTATCGCTTCAGGTTCAATACGCTTGTGGTCTTACATTCAAGACCGGCTTTTTCACCCACAACAGCACGGTCTATATTCGCCCGTGCGAACGGATAAAAGGGATTGTATAATATAGCGTTCTCCCGGCGCACTTTCTTTCCGGTTTCCTCCGAAAAACGTCTTGCGACGTATTCCTCAAGGTCGCGTCCCTGCTTCATTGCTTCATTGTCCGGCGTCTTCGGCGCAATATCAAGCTTGTCGGCGTACACGTCAAAGGCTGAACGGTAGCGGTTCATTCCCAATATTGCGGCCGCATCACTGCCGCCGATACCTTTCTTTCGCTCTCCGAGCCAGTCCTCACGGCTCATGTTGAGCGTGCTGATTCTTTCAATTTTACAGTTCATTATATTACTCCTTTACACATACGGCTTGATCCGCCTCATATACTTGTCGTATTCTTCTTCCTTTACCCCCTTGCCGCCGTAGCGTCCCTGCATATCTATCTTGAAGCCGTGCTACTCCAAATCAGCGCGATAACTGTCAAGCAGATTGTTTTCGACCGCATATTTAACGGTATCACATATCATTGATGTTACACGCTCCATGCGGATACTTCGGCGCGTTATGGTGTCGCTGAACAGTGTATAAAACACCGCATGGAGATGTATCGGCAAGGTGTAAGGAACAGTTTTAAGCACCGCATCACGGCGCTGATATTCCTGCATTGGCAGCTCTTTCGATATATTGGGCTGCTTCCAGTAGTCCGCATACCTCAGATGCGCGTCAAGCCGCAGTTCCTCGTCAAGCTGCTTTATACTGCGCTCATTTCTGCCGACCCACCCGACACGGATAGTTATTTCGGACGCAAGCCGGAACAGCCGCTGACTTCCGTAGCCGTACAGCTTGTTCATTGCCCACAGGGTAATTATTGTATTGGCGACTATAGCCTCACATGTGCTTTCACGCTCCACTTCCTTGTACGCCCGCCGTATCTCTTTCGGGCTGAAATCGTGGCGCATTCCGCGCTCGGCATAGTAATCGTTAAATTCCTTTGCAAGGCTCTTGTCGGCTTCTGCCGCCTCTTTTCGGCGCAGTTCGTTTCGCCTGCGCTTTGCTTTTGCTCTTAATTTATCCATTGCGCTCCTTTCCGCGTCAAGCCTGATGAATTTTATCAACAGGCTTGACTTAAAAGAGGAACTATGTTATAATTACGGTGTAATTGTTATTAAATTTTTTAAATTGTGGAAGTGCTTTCTTTTGCGGCGCTTCCACTTTTCATTGCCGTAAATATTGCCATAGCCGCCTCTGTTTCCTTTTCGGTCATTCCGTGAAATCGGAAGCTTCCGTGCTTCCCTGACGGCAGGGGATTGTTTTCAATATTCTCTCTCGCCGCCTCCCGCGACATTTCAGCCTGCACACGCCACCCGGCTTCTTTTATCCCCTGCGCATAGCGGCGTCGGTTTTCCGCCATACGGCGGCTTGCGTCCGCTTCCTGCTGCTTGTTCTTACTCTCAAGTCTAAACACAAAGGCAATGCTGCCCGCCGCTACCGCAGCTAATTCTAACAAGGCTGTCGCGCCTTCTAATGACATAGGGTACATTGGTTGTCCTCCTTTCTTCCTCTTTCTCACAGTCGCACTTTTCTCCGGGGTCAAGATGCGCCCCGCAGTGCGGACAAGTGTTATAATACATCATTATCACCGTCTTTCTATTCGCTTGCTACTATGTAACTGTCGCGTACGGCTTCGAGGATTGCGTCCTCTGCGTGCGCTTCACAGCCCATGCAATAGCATTCACCACCGACTTCGTAATGCTCTGCGAACGATTCTATTACGTCTCCGCAGCAGGAGCAATATATATCATCGGTGTCATACGGTGAGTACAACATCGGCGCATGGACAAATCTGTCTGTGGTTATCATGATTGCTTTCCTCCTTTCTATCTGCCATACAACATCTCACCACTGTATGGGTCCTCGTACTCATTCCACCAATCAGCAGGATTGGCGGGATCTCCGAGGCAGGCTTCATATCCTGTCGCATGACAGAGCTGACTGCCGTACCCTTCAATCCAAAATGCCTTGTCAAAGGGCATTTTTTCTAATTTTCTTCTCAGCATTTTACTTCACTCCTTTTGGTACGTATCTTATACCGCAACATTTTCTAATTTAAGTTCAATAAGCTTTTTTCTGCACCGTTCTATATCGTTAATGTCAATGCCCCATGCGTCAAAAGCATCCTTTGTGTTTACCGAATTGGGGTTCATGGTCTTATGCTTTCGTTCGAGCTGTAGCTCAAGCGCCTTGTTTTTATATCGCAGTGCAGTACTTCGGCTCACATTAAACAGCTTGCATATCAGAGCGTTTGTCAGTTCTGTATGCCCGTAGTAAATGCTCAAAACCGTTTCAAGGTTTTTGTATGTGTTCATATGTTCGTGCTTCCTCCTATACATTTCTTCCGCCCCTCGGATAGCCGATTGTTTTAACTGATTTCGTCAACCTGTGCTGTATTTTGAAAAACAAATGATTATCCTCGATACACAACCAGTTATCCGCTCTTAAATTCGGGACTTTCTCACTCATTATAATTTTCTGCTTGCGCGTAAGCTTGCGCCCTCTGGCATCTTTCACGTTTTCCCTCACCTCCTATTCCGCACTTCCCTTATACAACTCATCCACTGTGCACTCTAAGACTTGAGCTACATCTAACAGTCTGTCGGCAGTGGGATTTGATTTCCCTGTCTCCCACATAGAAACAGTAGTCCTTTTTATGCCCAATTTGTTGGCAAGTTCATCTTGTGTCAAACCTTTTGACATTCGTTTGTGTTTTATGTTTATTTTTTGCGGACCGTCTTTGCATATATCACAGTCCTCTTTGACTACATCGTTAACCTGTTTATTTAAGCGTTTTTTTGTGCATTCGTCAAAAAAATGTTTAGTAGACGGTGGAAATTCTGGAAGGAAATCAACTTCCAGTAGATGCTTTATTATGTCTTTTTCTCGAATGTGCGCAATTTTTGCACAAAACTCTGCTTGAAAATCTATTATAATTTTACCAACATCATCTATCTTATCGATATTGTCTTTTATGTAGGCTGATATTACACTGCGTGCAATAACAACTACATCATTTGCGAGTTCACGTCCGCTGCCATTAACAGACACTGTACAATCATTAATCTCACTGTCAATCTTTGCTGTAAGCACTGTATTACTCACCTTCCCTTTGTTATGATTTTTTATAATACATTGACAATATTTGCTGAATACTGTATAATCATAGCTATCAATACTTAATAAGGAGACTTTATAAATGAAATACAAATCATCTGTCAAATATAGAATTTTAAAAACCCTTCTATCACTTGAAACAGATACGACAGGATCAATTATCAACTTTCAATCTGTACTAAATAACTTCTCTTTTATCTCAGAAGTTGAGTTATACCGCTATCTTTACATTCTTCAAAAGTCCGATGCTGTAAGCATTGATTATGCAGATAATGATAACAGCGTTACGGGATTAACCATACATTCTTATGCATATGAATTATGTGAAGAAATTCACAACTCACACATTTATAAAACTGGAACCGTTATCATTTCCATAGCATCTGTCGTTTGCGCTATTATACAAGTCATCTTATCGCTATATACAATTGCAATAACGCATTAGCAACCATACATACCCCTGTCAATATCCACACAGGTATCAGCCATTTCATGTTTTCCTCACCTCCTCCTGTACCGTCTCGTTGTCGTATAACTCGTCAATCGTGCAGTGCAACATCTCAGCCAGTTTTGGCAGCTTGTCAGCTCGCGGGAAAGCCTCATTTTTTTCCCACTTTACTACCGTTGTCCTATCAACTTGCATTTCTGCTGCCAACGAAGCTTGTGTCATTCCTACTGCTTGACGCTTTTCTTTCAGTTTGTTCATGCACTAACCTCCTTTAAAGTGACGTTTGTTCACTTACACGTATATTATAAGTGAAATATCTTCACTTGTCAAGAGTTTTTTAAAAAATGTGTGAAATTTTTTCACATCTATTGAATAGTGAATTATTTTCACTTATAATATATTTAGAGGTGATGAAATTGAACTTTTTGAAACAACTACGCTTGAACAAGAATATGTATCAAAAAGATGTTGCTGAATTCTTAGGAGTTGACAGAACAACATATGTAAAATACGAAAACGGATCGAGCGAACCAGACATTGAGACTATAAAAAAATTGGCATCGTTGTTTAATGTATCTATTGATTATTTATTAACCGGAAAAGAATATGCGATTAATGCTGATTTTTATAGAACGCTTCTTTCGGACAATGGTATAAATGCGATAAGATATTATCTGAAAAACTATATTAATGAACCAGAATTAAAAAAGCTTGAAAACGATTTAGGGCTTAAATATGACGAAATGAAAACGTTTCTTGATTGCGGTATCCAGTACGGAGGAAGATGTCTGAACATACTTGATAAAGTACTTATCGCGTTAGACCTAAAAGTATATGACGTCTTTAAAGAGTGTTATCGTGCTGAGTATAACAGTATTTTGAATGAATCAGAACGGCAATTAGTCGAGGCGTATCGAGAACATCCAGAAATGCAGGCGGCAGTAAATAAAATGCTTGATATTCAACCGAAGCCTACACCAATCCAAGAAGCGGTAGCCGATACTATCGTGGATCAAATGGTACATTCTTTGAAAACAAGCAAGAACAATGTACAAACTTGAGTGCAAACCACTCGGAATTTGCGTGATAATATTGAAATGAGGTAAATAAAATGAATGGTTCTATTTTATGTATAATTTCAATAATTATAACTATCTTATCCAAGCTATATACAAAGAAGTTATTTTGGTTTTTTCTTATTACAACTATTATTCAAGTCTGGTCTTGGGGCATAATGCACAATTTTACGCACACAAGAGAAGATTACGATAGTATGCCAAACTTTGCTATTGCAATAAATCTAATAAGCTCAATAGTTGCCGTAGTGTTGTATATTATTTTCATTGTCTATATTATTGTAAAATAAATCTCGTAGCGCAGGTTGCTGTTAATGTAAAGACTGAAATACTTGTATTGTGCCGAATTCCATAGCTCTTTAACATATTTGCAGAACAGGGGAACTACTATGAATAAAAACTTAAACGAACGCAAGCCGCCCGTTCCTAACAACATGAAATGGTACAACATATATCGTTGGATATTAATAATACCATTACTTACTTTATCGGGTACTGTTATAGATGTATATGATAAATCTTCCAATTGTGCTTCTATTTTACTTTCCGACATGGCAAGTGTTGTTATTTGTGCAATAGAAATACTGATAATAATCTATCTAATAGTATCTATGTCCCAATTCAAGAAAAGCGTATATATTGTCAACAATATATTTATGTATGCTGAAATAATTGCACATTCCGCAGTGTTTTTTTGGGGAATTATATTATGTATAGGTTATGAAGATTACAGTTTGCTTGGAATTTCTATCTCAGCCTTTAGCCCGTTAAAAATCATATTTTGTATTGTTAATGCGGTGTATTTTCACAGACGCAAATATCTTTTTAGGGGAGCGTCTATGAAAGAAAATATCAGTTCATCAAAGGCGGCAATACCGGAGGAGTGTAATTATAAAGAGTCAATAAATAAGGAGAACGAAATACCGCATTTTAATTTTAATGATGCTGTATTTGCAGACGATGAAACCATAAGCAGAATGGAAGCTGAATACGCTGAAAAAATGTACACCTATGTTTCAAACCAAATAAAACAAGATAATGATTCCGACAAAAATAAAACTGTAGCTTTGAAAAAATATAATGCAGTAAAAGATGCTTGCACTTCCACACTGAATAAAATAAAAACCGGTCACCTTATTGTATTGATATTATGCTTGGCTGCTATAGGCGCCATTGTTGTGTCTGCTGTTGTAACTCATTCGGGCAACACATCCGCCATTAAACAAAGTGCAAACTCATCTGTTTCTACAGCAAAATACATAGGAAATGCAAGCTCTCGCAAGTTCCACAAAAAGTCATGTTCTCATCTGCCCAACAAGGACAATCAAGTGTATTACAGCACCAGAGAACAGGCAATCAAAGACGGCATGGAGCCGTGTAAGGTGTGCGAGCCGTGATATAAAACCTACATTAAAGCGAATGATAAGAGAGGATGATAACACTTGACATCACAAAAGGCTATACAACTAAAAAACAATGCATTTCATGCCCTTGAGGGATTTTTAAATGAAATGATTTCCGATGATATATCAAAATCCGCCAAGCTAAGCTATTGGATTAACGATTATGTCGATTTGCTAAGTGCAGAAAAAGATTTTAACCCTTCCAAACTAAAAAAATACAAGCGCGGAGATATAATAAAAGTGCATCTTGGATTTAGAATTGGCAGTGAAGAAGGAGGACTTCACTATTGTGTTGTTCTTGATAAAGATAATTCGATACACTCCCCCACTCTAACCGTTATACCTTTAACGTCTGTAAAGCCCAATCGTGATATTGCTCACTTACCTTGTGGGAAAGTATATTTAGGGAATGAAATATATTCGAAAATAACAGAAAAACTAAATAATATTATTGAAGACTGTCTCTCACAAGTAACGGACATCGCCTTAGAAACTATGCCAAGTGACTTCTCAAACCAGTCCGAAGTAGAAGAAAAGCTTAGTAGGGCGGACTCATTAATTGAAGATAGTATTAAGAAAAAAATCCTATATGCAAAAAAGATACTTAATGAGATTGACAAATTAAAGCAGGGCAGTATAGCTCTTGTGGATCAAATCACTACCATAAGTAAATTGAGAATTTATGACCCAAAAAGCTCATATGGCGTATTACATAAAATTCGCCTGTCTGACCAATCTTTAGATTTAATTGATGCAGAAATCAAAAAAATATTTATGAAATGACCAAAAATATATTTTTTTATTTATATATATTTTGTGTTTTTATAAAAAAACATAAATTTTATAAACTTTTTATTGATTTTTGCGTATACTGGTGGTATAATAATAATAATAATAACTTAGCTCCTTGCGAGCATTTATAAGACTTAGTCCTTTGCGGACGTTATTATGAAAGAGTACCACATGCGTGTGGTACTCTTTTTTACTCAAATAAACGTATAATCAAATAAACGTATAAAAAAATCCCCCTCAAGGCACCACCAATGAGGGAGATTAATATAAAAGTGTTACTTATGATAAAATAACGCCCTACATTGTTATTTTATCATAAAACACTCACAATTTCAATACCAAAACAAGAAAAGGAGTGTATTTTTATGCCAATTTACAAAATGGAAGGAAAAAAGGACGGCTTACAGAAGTATCGTGTCCGGATCAACTATATCGACCAAAACGGCAAGAGCAAGCAGCTTGACCGCGTAGCCTACGGCAGGGACGCTGCAAAGGAGCTTGAAATCCAACTTAATCAAGAGCTTAAATCAGGAGAAGCTACAACAAGCCATATGACAGTACAGCAGTTGTTTGATGAATACATAAAGGTTAAATCAAACGAAATCAGAGAAACAACACTACGCACGCATAGAGGGCAGTTGGAGCGACAGGTTTTACCGTATATTAAAGATGTACGGCTGGACAAACTGAATACTCAGGTTTTACAACGTTGGAAACAATCTGTAGAGCAATACCGCACTGAAAAAGGACAACCTTTCTCTATAGACTATAAACAAAGCATATATAAGACATTTAACACTATGCTAAAATATGCCGTCAAAATGGAATACATTACAAAAAACCCGCTACCTATAGTGGGGAATTTTAAAGATGCCTATGCAGTAAAATCTCAGGTAGATTTCTATATGCCGGACGAATTCAAGAAGTTCATAGAGATTGCCAAAGAACAGGCAGAGAAAAGCGGAGCGGATGTTTATGAATGGAATTTCTATGTTTTCTTTAATATCGCCTTTTATACCGGTATGCGCAAGGGTGAAATCCATGCTCTCAAATGGAGTGATATTGACGGGAACATAATTCATGTGCGTAGGAGCATTTCACAAAAGGTTAAAGGCGAGGACAGAGAAACACCCCCAAAAACTAAAAGCTCCGTCAGGGACCTTCAAATCCCGCTGCCACTGTTAAAAATCCTTAACGAGCATAAGGAGCGCTGTACTAAGCTTGACGGATTTTCAGAGGCTTGGCATATTTGCGGTGGAGAAAGATGTCTTAGAGATACCACTATAGAAAAACGGAACAGCTCATACGCAGAAAAAGCAGGAGTAAAACATATCAGAATACATGATTTCAGACATTCTCATGTTTCGGTTTTGGCAAACAACGGAATTAACATACAAGAAATTGCACGGCGTCTCGGGCACTCAGATGTTCAAGTGACATGGAATGTTTACTCTCATCTGTATCCTAAAGAGGAAGAACGGGCAGTATCAATATTAAACGATATATAAAATCGTGTAAAAAACGTGTAAGAACAAAATAAAAGGCTTGAAATCCTCATAATATAGGACTTCAAGCCTTTTGTGGTGGACCATCTAGGACTCGAACCTAGGACCGTCCGGTTATGAGCCGGATGCTCTAACCAACTGAGCTAATGGTCCATACTGCATTAAAAAGCCTATTCAAACGAAAAGACTTTAAAAATGCATTATGGTGACCCGTACGGGACTCGAACCCATGTTACCGCCGTGAAAGGGCGGTGTCTT
>JBJEIV010000280.1:0-2005 GCA_051877395.1 Candidatus Ornithomonoglobus sp. | reverse complement strand
CGCGTACGGAGTTACAAATGTTAAGGATCAGTACGGTGTTGCGATGACAACTGACGAGGCGCCTGTTATAACTGTTGATAACAAGGATATAGCCGTTTCGGGCGGTAATGTTACTCCGTCGACCGGCGTCAATAATGAAATAACCGCAACCATAACAGTCAGTCTGGGCAATGTATCAAAGACAAAGGAAATTACGGTTTACGGCTATGATTTCTATGAGCCGGGTATCGGCGAAGCAAGCTACGGCTCGCCGAGAATGGAGACGATCAACGATCAGAGCATGATCGTATGGCCGGCATCCCAAAGCGCAGCGGCAACAACGGAAATCGTATTCCCGGAGCCGGTTCAGCTTACAAACGGCACGTCAAAGAGGTTTACCTTTGAAAATATATGGACAACTCAGACGGTCGGCTCACAGGAAAGAAGCTTTAAGCTCATCAACTCAAAAGGTGAAACTATTCTCTATGTGGGCTATGCCGGCGGAACGGTGGTGACAAATCCGGTATTAGTTACTAATGATGCCGGAAATAAAGTATATACCGCAGGAGAGGGAGGCGTAACGGTAGGCGCACTGGGCGCAGCAAATGCCGTAAACACCGGATCGTTTGTGTTTAAGACTGATTCTGACGGCAAAAACAGCGTTGTGCTGCAGTATAACGACGGCGATACGCAGACAGTGGCATTGGGACAGGATCTTGGCGATATAGCTAAAATTCAGCTTAAAGGCGGCTCAGGCGCGCCTGATGCAAGATTGCTCTCAATGACAAATATCAAGTTTGCCGATTCGGATGTAGCGGAGGTTGAAATTGTCGGCGACAGCTACATTTCAAAGGTGTACGGAGCAACGGCAGCCAAGACCTACAGCGCTTCGGTATTTGTAAAGGTGGAGGGAGAAACCTTCACATGGTCTGTAGCTGATGAAAACGGAGAGCCCATTGACGGCGTAACAATAGCTGACGGAGTTCTTTCCGTAGCGGACGGTGTGACCGCTTCAAAGGCTGTAATAAAGTATGCAAGTACAACGGATGAATTAAAGTATGCTGAAAAAGAAGTTACGATAAACGATTACGCAGCTGTTAAGTCCTTTGATATTGAGGGACCTGCGGCTGTATCGGTAGGAGATACCGGAGTATATGCGACGGCTAATGTTGTTGATGAATACGGCGATACAATTACCAATATGCCGGTATCGTTCGCGCTGACTGCGGACAGCAGTATTGCGTCAATAGATGCCAAGACAGGTACACTTACAACAACAGGCGCAGGCAATGTCACGGTTTCGGTAACGGTAGGCAACCCGGGCAAGACTCTTACAAAGACATACGATGTATTGGTTGCTCAATTCTACTATATTAACAATAATGTTACAGCAAACAGCGTTACTGTTGACGTAACAGCTATTGATAATTACTCTGCATCGACAGAGTATAATGTAACAACCGCAAAGGACGGAGTACAGATCAGAAGCTACACGACAACAGCAGCAAACGGAAAGATAACAGTTGACACAACAGGGGCAACAGCGGTTGAGGTTTCGCCTATCTATTCATATTCATACACAGATTCAGAGACAAGCGGCAAAGATATTACAGCGGCAAGCCCGCTTACGGTTCCGCTTGCGGACGGACGCTATGACTTCACCTTTGTAAAGGGCAATACAACCCGCGGAGACATTTATGTAAACGGAGTAATCGTAGGCAACAATGTTGACCAGGACGGAAACGGAAGAATAAAGGCAAGCGGCGGAACATGGAATGTAAGTGATGTTAAGGTATCGGGCGGCAGCGCTGTAATCTATATGCAGGACAACACAAGCAATATGTCATCGGTTACATTCAAGAAGGCTCCGTCAATAGTTACAAGAAAACAGCATTTGTATATCCTCGGAGATTCGCTTGTGGCGAACTACTTCGGTGATCCGGTAAGCAAAGGCACTGACGGCAATCCGGCCGCGGGTACAACGCAGACAGGCTGGGGTCAGGGTCTTGACAGCTTTATCAAGGGC
>JBJEIV010000279.1:0-2007 GCA_051877395.1 Candidatus Ornithomonoglobus sp. | reverse complement strand
ATATTAAGACGGGTTCAGAAAATACACCATCCTATGAAATGTCTGTTTCGCTGCCTGAATATGGCGGCAGAATACAGGGACTTGAAAATTTTCTTGACTGTTATCTTAATTACAGGGATTTTAAGCCGGACAGAAGCACGGTATACAACAGACGGACAATGTACTTCCCGGAAAATGAGGATAGACTGATATCAATTCTTGCGGAGGTCTATGAAACCAGGTCATCGGATGTCCCGCTCTATCAGAAGGCATCCTATAGAACCACCTTTGGCGTACTGGTGATAAGAAGGATTCTTCCTTTGCTTGCGAATATAGATTTCAGTCTTGTTCATGACGGAATCACATTGAGAGGAGTAAGAATCCTTAATGAGGATCCCGATATACTTGTTGATGTTGAAGCGTTTGACCGCGAAATTATTATGTCCATTTCCGAACATGGGTTTGCGATAACACCGGACGGTGAATGGTTTCTGCATAATGATATAATCTATAAAACCTCGAAGGAATGGCAGAGCTATTTTATGCCGATCTACCGTGCTCTTATGGGAGCGGGAAGAACTCAGATAACTTTTAAGGGTGACAATACACTGTTATTTGCCGCTCATGTTCTGCCGAAAATCAAGAATAAACATGGTGTTATTGTAAACGGTGTTGATGACCTGATTGTAAATGCCGAGCCGGAATTTGAGGTATGTCTTGACGCGGTGGACGGAAAGATAACGGCCGTTATTGTTGCGGGATATGGCGGTATAAAGTTTCGTATACCAACAGAGCAGACAGAGAACAACGGTAAAATAGTAATTCGAAATATAGACAGGGAAAATGAAATACTATCTTTTTTTAACAGCTTTGACAGAGAAAAATCGGTATATAATCTGAGCGGTGATACGAATATATATAATTTTATAACGAATGAGCTTGAAGAACTTTCAAGAAGAGCGCGTGTTGTGATGACCGACAGATTCAAGGCTATGAATATCCGCGATGATGTCAATTTATCGGTCGGAATGTCATATAAAAATGATATAGATTTTCTTGAAATAAGCTTTGACACAGACCTTACTCCGGACGAGATAAGGGGAATTCTTAATGCAATGCGTTTGGGGCACAGCTTCTACAGAACCGCAGGAGGGAGCTTCATAGGGTTAAAGCATAATAAAAAGTCGGAGCTTTTGCGTCTCCTTGCGAGAATGGATTTCACATATGAGGATATAAATTCGGGAACCAAGATGCTGCCCAAATATCATATTCTGTATCTGGAAACCGCGGAAGGTGTAAAAAAGGATGCCAGCGTGGAGAAGTACCTGGATGGCATAAGGTCGATACAGGAAAAGCTCCCGGAGAATCTTGAAAACGTGCTGCGCGGTTATCAGAAAGAAGGTGTAAAGTGGTTTACACAGCTTTCCGCCATGGGTATGGGCGGCATTCTTGCCGATGATATGGGTCTTGGTAAGACGCTGCAGGTAATTGCGTATATACATGGAATAAAACCTGACAAACCCGTACTCATAGTAGCGCCGAGTACACTGACATACAATTGGCAGAGAGAAATTGAGCGTTTTACTCCTGATGCGAAGTCAATAATTATAAGCGGGCCGAAGGAAAGACGGGCTGAGCTTATAAAGACAGTAGATGAATATGAATTTGTGATAACCTCATATCCTCTGCTCAGAAGAGATATTGCTTATTATAAAAATATAGAGTTTTCATATTGCTTTATTGATGAGGCTCAGTACATTAAAAATGCAAAGACAATGAACGCTGTAAGTGTTAAGAGGATACGCGCGCGCCATAAGTTCGCCCTTACAGGCACACCGATAGAGAATTCGCTTATGGAGCTGTGGTCAATATTTGACTTTGTAATGCCCGGATATTTGAAAAGCGCCCGTGAGTTCAGGGACCGTTTTGAAATACCGGCAATACGCGAAGGCAATATTGCGGTTTCCGATACGCTACGCAGTCTCATACGTCCGTTTGTACTGCGGCGTATGAAGAATGATGTTCTTA
>JBJEIV010000278.1:0-2009 GCA_051877395.1 Candidatus Ornithomonoglobus sp. | reverse complement strand
GCGACAGCTATGTAACGCTTACAGACGGTACAGGTATCGTTCATATCGCGCCCGCTTTTTGCTTGACGGATTATAGATACAGATTGAAAAATCCGCCTCCGCCGCCGCTCTTATCCGCTTTTCTATTACATCCCACGGAGTTAACAGATCAGAAAGGCTGATAATAGCAAAATCATGGGTCAGCGGAGCGCCTATAACCGCAGCGCCGCTGCATGCCGCGGTAACACCGGGTATAACCTCTATTTCTACCTCAGGATGCTCCGCGCATACCTCATACATAAGTCCAGCCATGCCGTAAATTCCCGCATCGCCGCTTGATACCATTGCAACGGTTTTACCTCTTTGCGCATACTCAAGAGCCTTTTTGCAGCGGTCAACCTCTTTTTTCATTGCCGATGAGAAAACCTCTTTTTCACCTATCATATCGCGGATCAGCTCTATATAATAATCATAGCCCGCGACAACATCAGCATTTTCAATCGCATGAATTGCCCTTATGGTCATATCCTCTTTTCCGCCCGGCCCCAGACCTACAACATATATTTTCATCATTAATGCCTCTTTTCCCTATACCGTTGCCAACGCATAAATTTCTCCGTCTGCTTTTCTGCAATGGCGCGTATACCCGCTATTGTTACCTTATCAACAGTATCTCCGCTGCATAAATCATCTATTGTAAATATCCTTGTATATTTTTCTGTCCCTTGCTCAACATCACGAGGAACAGCAAGATCAAATATGTAATCAGGCTGCTTCCCGCATTTTTTGACCGCATCGCAATATACCGTATAATGCGGTGAACGTGTAGCGGTTATTACGAAATCACATTCCTCATACACCTTCATCCGCTCCGCAAAGTCAACGGTTTGCGCGCCGTCGGGAACAATATTTTCACCGTGCTTATAGCGTCTGAGCGTTATGCACACTCCACACTTTTTTTTAAGCAGCGCTTCCGCGGCAAGCAGTCCCATTTTTCCGTTTCCTATGATAAGCGCTTTTTTACCTTCAAGCGTCCCGTATAACGCTTCCGCCTTATCCGCAGCCGCCTGCGCCGAGGACAGCGGAACAGCTCTGACGCTGAAATCCGTCAGCGCGCGCTTTCCGGCAGTGATCGCGCAGCGGAACATTGTATTCAGTGTGGAATCAGCGCAGCCTATTGAACGGCTTAGTTCAACAGCATCACCTAACTGCGTAACGATCTGCTCCTCGCATAAAATCGCCGAATGCAGACCGCAGGCAACCTCGGCAAGATAAAGCGCCGCTCCATAATCATAGCGCTCACGCAGACAGTCCTTAAATTCCCCATAATCCGCGCCGCAGTATCTGAAAAGCGGCTCCGCAGCATTTATTTTTTCTGTCCCCGAAACATATATTTCGGTTCTGTTGCAGGTCGAGACGATAACGCAGCCCTCTATATTTTTTTCCTCAGTGATACATGACATTATCTTCTTTACCTCGTCAGTATCAAACGCTATTTTTTCTCTTAAGCTTAACGGGGCGCTTTTGTAGTCCACACCCGCCATTGAAATTTTCAAAAGCTTACACTCCAATCAATAACCGAAGCCGCCGCGGTAACGCCGCTCCCCTTCGTTTTTTTTACAATCAGTCTGCCGCCCGCCAAAGCGGCGGCGCGCTCACAGATATTATCTGTCCCCGTAATACTTTTCACAAACTCCGAGCTTGTGAAATCACCGCTCACCGAATTAAGCTCATCAGCAGTATACAGCTTAAGCCTTGCTCCGGTATAGTTAACTAACCCAAGGACAGATTTTTCGTTTTTCTTTATATCAATTGTGGCAACAGCCGCCACCGATTTTTTATTTATATCCAGTTTATTAAAAAGCTTTATAAGCGCGTCCTCATCGGCATTTTTCCTGCTTCCAACGCCTATAACATATCTTTTCGGAATGAGATTTAATGTATGCTTAAACGGTTTTTTTACGCTGTCTGAAATACATATGCCGATTTCTCCGCTTTCTGCCTTAACAATACCTTCGGGCAGCCCGCCT
>JBJEIV010000277.1:0-2022 GCA_051877395.1 Candidatus Ornithomonoglobus sp. | reverse complement strand
ATACGCCCGCCTGACCTGCAATAAACTGCTCCTTTGCCTTTGAGCCGTCCTGGTCGAGATACCATTCCTTGCTTATAAGACCCTCGTTATAGTACATGTTTTCCTCTCTCAAGGCTTCCCTTACAGGCGCCCACGGAAGCGCGCAGACTGTAATATCACTGTAGAGAGCGTTGTCATGCTCCGAAAGCGGATAATCTCTGTACTTATACGCGCCGTAATACGCGTTGCCAAGTGATGCTGTCGTAGCTACGGTGTTTTCGCCGCCAAGCTTTGCGTCACGGAACTTGCGGAGCATATCAATATACTCCGCGTCGCTTGTCGGAGCGGAAATGCCGAGCTTATCCATCCAGTCCTTGCGGACAAGCGTTATAAAATTATACGCGTTAGGTCTTGTTCCGCATACAAACAGCTTTTCGCCGTTAAGGTATGTATACTGGTCAAGCTCCTTTGTTCTCTCATAGAAGTCCGGCGCAAAGTGGGCTACAAACTCGTTTGATATCACTCTGAACGCGCCCTGCTTCGCAAAGTTTACGATTGTCGGATAGTCATAGTTGAATACCACATCCGGCTGGTTCTTTATCTTGCCGGCAAGTCTCTGGTTGAACTGCGTGACCTCCTCTGTACGCGAGATCGCGATATATGTAACCTTGATGTTGTGCAGCTCAAGCATAGCGTCCTGAACATACTTTGTCCAGTAGTTGTTTGTTACGTCCGGAAGTCCGGGCTGCGCTCTGTCGTATACCGGAATCTTGATCTCTACCGTTTCCGGATACTTATAGGTTTCAACCTGATCCGCCGGAATGCTTTCCATAACCGCGTCAAGGTCGATTTCCTTTACAGACTTTCCGCAGCCGGAAAGTCCCGCCGTCATTCCCGCAACCGCAGCAGCCGCGAGAACAACGCTTATCAGCTTTTTAAATTTCATTTTCAGTTCCTCCTATATTAGCTTGTTGAGGAAAAATTTCTAAGCAGATTGTGCGGTTGAGCGGACGCGGTGTACTTTGTGTACATAAGTCCGCGAAACCGTGCAAGATGCAACGAAATTTTTTCTCAACCCTTAACCGCGCCGATCATTACGCCCGATACAAAGTACTTTTGAACAAATGGATAAACTATAACGATCGGGATCGTCGCAAACATGATTGTAGCCGCCTTAATTACCTCTGTTGCCGACTGCGCTTCACCGCCGCCGCCCTCCTGCGAAAGTGACGCGGAGCCGCTTGATGATACGAGCTGATACAGCTTGAGCTGCAACGGCTTGAGGTTCTCCGACTGGATATAGTACAGAGCGTCACCGTAGCTGTTCCATCGTCCTACGGCATAGAACAAAGCAAGTGTCGCAAGCACTGACTTTGAAAGCGGAAGCACTACCTGGAACAGGATTCTGAAATCATCGCAGCCGTCAAGCTCCGCCGCCTCGATAAGCGATTCGGGGATTGAGTTCTGGATGAAGGTTCTCATGATGATCATGTTGTACGCTGAGAATATGAGCGGAAGTATGAGTACCGCCGCCGTGTCGAGCAGGTTCAGATTATCAATATTTAAGTATTCAGGGATCGTACCCGCGCTGAAATACATTGTGATAAGGAACACTGTCGAGAAGAAATATCTTCCCTTGAGCTTCGGTCTTGACAATGCGTATGCCGAGAATACCGTTACGATCATACCAAGGATTGTGAACACTACCGTAATTACCGCCGTGTACCACAGTGAATGGAGCATTGACGGATCTCCGAGAACCGATTTGTATGCCGCAAAGGTTATGTTTTTCGGAATTAAGAATACCTTGTTCGCATATACCGCCGCGTTGCCGCTTATCGACATTGCGAGAACGTGAAGGAACGGTATGATACAGATCAGCGAGAGTATTGTGATAAACGCGTAAATAAGCACGTCAGCAATCTTGTCTCCTGTTGATTTTTTAATCTTAATAGCTGTTATTTCTGCCATTTCTCTCTTACCTCCCTCTTTATACAATACCGCTTTCGCCCATGAGCTTAGCGATTCTGTCGGCTATGAATA
>JBJEIV010000276.1:0-10035 GCA_051877395.1 Candidatus Ornithomonoglobus sp. | reverse complement strand
GCTACTGATCTTGTAGCTTTGGCAATAGTTTCGACTAACACAGCTGCGGAAGCAACAGCTTCACCTGAGCCGACACCGTCAGCGCCGGCGGACGCTTACAGCAACACATGGTATTTCGGTAAATCAAATAACGGAGATACAGAGTTTGCATTACAGAATACTGATCCTTATACCTATACAGTAAACGGTTATTCGCTTGTTGTTGATACAAAGACAAACGGCGGTAAGCTCAATAACGCAAGCAGAACCGACCAGTGGTGCCAGTGCAACGGCGGAACAACCTTCATTATTCCGGCATACGCGGGTATGAAGATTACATGGGGCAGATATACCGCAAACGAATCAACCGGCTTCAAGGTTGACGGCACGCTCTATAATGAGTATTATATTGCAGACGGAACGGCAGAAAATGTATCAATTATTGCCACAGGCATAAGCTATCTCAGCTATATTGCGGTTGAGTCTGTCGCAGTATATGATATTACCGGCTCGCTTACCGTGGCAGACAGCGCGGACCTTGCGGGCAGCAGCATAAAGTTTACAGCCGCAAACGGTCAGGTATATACAGCGGAAATAACAACGGGAAATGCGTTCAGCATTTCACTTCCGGCGCAGGATTACACGGCGGCAATACTCAATGACTCATATGTAATCCCTTCAGCGTCCGCAAGCGTAACCGTAAGCGGAACAACAATGACGCTTCCTGTAAGCGCCGCAACATTACAGACAGTTTCAGGTTCGGTTGCAAACCCGCCGAAAGATGCTTATAAGCTTACATTCACATCGGCAACAGGCAGCGAAACAACAATTGATGTTGACGGCGGCGCTGCAAGCTATACGACACAGCTTTATTCCGGCACATATACGGTATCATCAGAGAGCGGCACACTTTCACCGATTTCACAGGAAAGCTTTGATGTCGCGGACGCTGACGTAGTAAAGAACCTTTACTTCCCCGAAACAATAACTCCGGCAGCAAAGAATACTCTTACAGTAGGCACACAGTCCGGTGATGATTACGAGACAATCACAGACGCGCTCACAGCTTTAGCCGCGGGCGGTCAGACAAATCCTACAATCATCCTTCACAGCGGCGAAACCTATCAGGAGCAGGTAATAGTAAATATTGCAAACACGACCCTCAAGACTGACGGTGAAGACAATGCTACAATTACATGGTATTACGGCATAGGATATACATATTACAGCTTAGGTACAGACGGATATTATGACAAAGACCGCGCAATGACAAAAACAGGCAAGCTCACAAGAGACCCCGACAGATGGGGCGCTGTAGTACGCGTTAGGGCGGCAAACTTCAAGGCTGAGAACATTAATTTTGTAAACAGCTTCAATCAGTATTATACAGAGGCAGAGGTCAAAGACGGCGTTGAGCCTAACGGATGCCAGTCCATTACGGTTGACAGAGTGGCTCAGACGATTAAAGCGGATGCAAAGACGGCAACGGAGCGCGGCGCTGCAATCGCACTTGACGGTGACAATGCAGAGCTTTATAACTGCTCGTTTGTCGGTTCACAGGATACCTTCTATACCTACAAAAACGCATATGTCAAGAACTGTGACATAACAGGCAACACGGATTATATTTTCGGCGGCGGAAATGTTGTATTTGATAACTGCAACCTTATCTGGGGCGGCTACAGCTCAGACGCGGTAGGCGGATATATCACAGCCGATAATCCGACACAGGGCGATTATTATATATTCAGAAACTGCACCGTGAAAAACGCAACAGTAGAAGGCAGAACATACGCAGGCGGAAATCTCGGCCGAGACTGGGGCGGAGAAAAGGCAGGAGTATATTACTTCAATCTTAAGGATGAAACAGGCAAGCTGAACTATACATGGACAAACATGGGCGGTTCAGTAGAGACAGGAAAAGCAAATCTGCATATTTACGATTTCGATCCCGAGGTTAATAAAAATTATAGCTCAACAGGCGCAGCAGGCGCTAATGTAAACGGTGTATTAAGCTATGCTGACGCGAAAGCGCTGTATGAGGGAATCATATCCCGTATCGGCTTCACACCGGAGCATCTGACAAACGCTGTAACGGGTGAGCTTAAGAGTGCAACAGTTAATGGTGAGACAGCACACGGCGTTCTCACAACAATAACCGCAGGTAGCGGCGCAACTATCAAAGGAATTAAGTGGACGGTAACCAACGGCAGCGAGATAAACACCTTCTCTACCGATTCTATTACAAGCCACACATTCCCGACAATCACAGGCGGTGAAGCTACGGTTGCAATTATATTTAACACCGAAGACACCGAAGCAACCTACAATGTGCTTTCACAGGCAATTGAATAAGAAAGGATTGGAGGATATTAAAATGAAAATGATTTATACTAATCCGGAAATTGATATCCGTATCTTTGAGCTTGAGAAGATCGGCACTACAGAAGGAAATGGCGCATATGTAAGTCAGGGAGACTATACAGATGCGCAGAAAAGCGTAGCAGAGCAGCTTGGCGACGCAGCGCTGGCAGCTAGCTATATATTCAAGTTTGAATAATTCTTCTGATAATACATAAAGCATAAGTTTTATGCAGAATTATACAGGAGAGCGTATTGAACCACGAAACAATCTAAATAATAAAAATGAACAGAAACCGTACCCAATTTCCGGGTACGGTTTCTGTTCATTTTTATTTCAGCGTATAGCTTACATTAAGATTCATCTCTGTGCCGCCGCGCGTTACAGTCATTGCAAGAGTATCAGTAAACGTGTCCCGCACAGCCTTGTTATAGTCAATTATGCTGTGAACCGTAACACCGTTTACCGCTGTTACAATATCCCCGTTCTGAAGCTCGGGCGAGGTTGAATTTTTAACTGTTATTCCCTTTGTTGTGGGAAGTCCGATTCTCGCCTCCCATGATTCGTCAAATGACGCTGAAATATCGGGTCTTAGCACCGCTCCGTTCTTTTCAAACTGATTTAAAACATAATTAATTGTTTCAACAGGGATCGAAAACGCCATTCCCTCGATCTCCGTGGCGGCATATTTTGATGAATTTATGCCGACAACCGCGCCGGTAAGATCTATAAGAGGTCCTCCGCTGTTTCCGGGGTTGATCGCCGCGTCCGTCTGGATAAGCGGATAGAATGAATCACTCATTTTAACGTCCAGACCGCTTATAATACCTTTTGTTGCAGAATTGCGCATGCTTAGTGAAACAGGCGTACCGATTGCAATAACCGTATTACCCGGCTTCAGTTCCGCGCTTGAGGACTTAAAGGTTACCGGCTTCAGACCAAGACGGTTTATTCTTACCGTGGCAAGATCAGCGGTTTTATCTATACCCTCAACAGTACCGGCATAGCTTGTTCCGTCATTAAATACAACGGTTATATTCTCAATATCCGATACAACATGCGCATTCGTAAGTATCAGTCCATTGGACTTTATAACAACACCCGTTCCGTGAGCGGTAAGCTCATTATAGTCTGACGTCGCAGAGCTTGTTTTGCCCTTATAGTTTCCCACCACGGCAACCACGCTTTCGCTTACATTCTCAATAAGTGATGATACAAGCTCATCCTCACTCTGCGCTACATGCACACTCTGTCCGTCCCAGTCAACCGCCGCTCCCAATGCCTCGCTTACGGCTCTGAGCGGCACATAAGTCGTCCCGTCTGCAAGGTACCCCTGCTGACCTATTATTCTGCCGTTTACATATATATCAACATTCTGCGCAAACGCGGTCTGTGATAAGGCTATTGTACAGAGAATCGCTGCCGAAACAAATTTTTTCTTCACTTCCTATATCCCTCCGAGCTTTATTTTCATATAATATATTACCATATCTGCCCTCTAAAGTCAATTATAATTTAAAGCTCAAGGCTGCTTACCATATTCAGTACCTCTTCATCTACAGCTCCGCCATAGTATATATCATAACGAATATGTACAAAGTAATACATCGTCTTGCCCGACTTAAATGCGTACATTGTTGTATAGATTGTATTTTCGGTATCACCGCTGACGCTGAAGGTCTGATAATATATTGTTCTGCCGTTCAGAGTCTTTGACTGAACTGTATCTACGACCTTTCCGTCAACTGATTTTACCATGTAGCTTATATAATCAGTCACCTCATCCCTTGCTGAGCCGGCGCCTGAAGCCGGATAGCTCATAACGGACAAAGTTCCGGCAGTTCTTCCCTCAATAAAGGCATCTGTATCTATCTGGGTCCAATAGCTTGATGCGGAAAGCTTTCCGTAAGAGGTTGTAAATTTATTGCTGCCGCCTATGTCGCTGTCACGGAGTATTGTGCCAATCTTGGAAGAATCAAGCTCCTCGACCTCAAGTGAATTCAGTATTTTATCATCCTCGTCAACGCTGTCTGATCTTACGGATATGTTATATACATAATCACCGAGGTCAAAGAACACATCCTTCATCGCATAGCTGTTATGTCCGCCGCCGCTGTGCTCTATGGTGTAATAATATATATCCAGATCATTAAGCTTGCCGGTTGTAACCTCACTTGCCGTTACCATTGTCGGGTTTGCCACCGATATGTTTGACTCTCTGTCATGTTCCGCATACAGTTTGGCAGACGCGGTATCACTCTTTGAATAAATTCCGAGAGAAACACTGTTTTGGGATTCTCCGGATTCATAGAAGTAGAAGTCATTCGAGCTTGTGTATTCGCTCTGCTTCCAATCCGCAGGCAGGCTGAGCTTTATACGATAATCATCATCCGTAAATTCGCGGTAGCCATCCTTTGCATTTGAAAGGTCATAGAAATCACGCTTTTCCGTTAAGGAAAGACTGTTTCCGATATCAAGCAGCTCATTCTGCACTGCGGCGTCCTCTTCAAGGTCAACGATCGTATATGTATAATAATAGGTATCGCCCTTAACATACTCATAAATGTCATGTATGTATGCCTTCGACTTACCTCTGAAATGGATAAGCGTTGTGCCGCTGCCCACAACCTTCTTATCCGCGATGGAAATCGTCATTGAGGACAACTCGTTCTTTATGCTGTTAAATTCGGTATCAACATCATTCTCCTCATCCATAACATCAATAGCTACCGACACACTGTTCTTTCCGTCGCTGAATGCCGTTCTTGTTCCGTCAAAGCTTCTGTCCTCCATTGTAAGAGTCTTTGGGTTCTTCATCGTCCAGCCGTAGAAGCTGTCGCCTATATAATCTTTATCTGTTACACCCTCAACGGTTGCGCCCTCCTCTGCGGTCTCTTTTACTACCGTTATAAGCCGCGTATCGGCATCATACGTCACCGTCGCACCGAAGGTCTCGCTGATAAATCTCAACGGCACCATTGTTGTTCCGTCATTCAGCTCCGGCGCCTCATCAAGCTCCTCAGAATGAGTATTTACAGTAGCCGATTTTGAGCCGATCCGAATTGTCATATCCACATCGGGATATGTCAGATTCACGCTCTGCGTGCTGCCGTCCCATTCGACCTCCGCGCCGAACGCTTCAGTTATTACGCGGAGCGGCACAAGCGTTGTACCCTCGCCTACGACATACGGAGCCTCAACCTCTACAGTCTCGCCGTTAATCATAAGCGCCTTGTCCCCTACTTTGAAGGAAATTTCGACCCTGCCTGTCTGCTCTGCCGCAAACGCGCTCATGCCCGAAAGCATGGCTACGGCTGTCACTGCTGATACAATTTGTTTTTTCATGTATTAATCCTCTTTTCTTAATATTTACATTAATAATACGATTTAAGTTAATAAAAGGTTGCATAAATTTATAAATTTGCCAATTTTTTATTTATATTTATTTTATATGCTTTTTATAAACAACCGAAATTTTTCCTCAGTATTATTATAAATCATATGTACAATTAATATATGTTATTATTTATGTTAATTATTATAACATATATTTATAACATTTGTCAAGATATAATGTATGTGAGGTGAATTGTTTTGAAAAATGAACTTATTATCAGCAAAAAGCAGTTAAAGGGTGAAGACGGCTACAGAACCTTTTCTATAAGGATAAAGGAAGACACGGTTCAAAAGCTGGATAAACTGTCAAAGGAAACAAATCGGTCCAGAAACGAATTGGTAAATATTTTATTGGATTATGCAATTGAGAACAGTAAGGTTCTGTAGAATTAAAGATGATAACCGAAAAACAGCTATTGAATTACCGGCAATAATCTGATATAATAAGCTAAAGAATTTGTTTTCAGAGGTAAACCGAAATGAACAAAAAGGGCTATGCTCTGCCGGAGCGCGCGGAGCAGGATATTATCGCGCTTGCAAAAAAACACGGACTTGACAAGGTTATACTTTTCGGCTCGCGCGCCCGCGGCGATAACAGAGAGCGAAGCGATATTGACCTTGCCGTATCCGGCGGCAATTCAAGCGGCTTCAGCTGCGATGTTGACGATGAGGTATACACGCTGCTGATGTTTGACGTTGTGCAGCTTGATAAGCCGGTTCAGCCGGAGCTGCTGAAGTCAATACAAAAAGAAGGGATCGTTATTTATGAAAAAGCTTGAAAACTTTATAAGAGCGCTGAACAACCTCAGTGAATGCTTTAATTACAAAGAGCCGTTTGATGCCGTAACAACAACCGGACTTGTGGGACTTTACGATATCTGCTTTGAACAGGCGTGGAAGGCAATGAAGGAAATTCTCGAGCAGCACGGCTATGACGCTTCAAAAACCCGCTCGCCGAGAATGGTAATCAAGCTTGCATACAGCGCAGGAATGATAGATAACGAAGAAATATGGCTTGAAGCGCTCTCTGCCCGCAATAACGCCGCGCACGCTTACAATGAGGCTATTGCCATAAGCATTATAAATGACACCAAAAATAAATTCTACGATATGTTCTTACGATTAAAAAATGAAATTAAACGCGCATGGATATGAAAATAAAAGCAGTAATCGGGTTCCATACAATGCCCAATTACTGCTTCTGTTTTTTATTCAGGTCTCTTTTTTCTTGTCATAAGGCTGTTTACCGCATCGCGCGGACTTTTGCCGTTATAGAGCAGATTATATGCCTCATCTATAATCGGTGTTTCAACACCGTATTTTTTTCCGAGATTATATGCCGCCGTTGCAGTGTTTACACCCTCAACGACCATATGTACCTTTTCAAGTGTATCCTTCAGCGACATTCCCTGCCCGAGAAGCTCTCCCGCTGTGTGGTTGCGTGACAGCTTGCTTGTTCCGGTTACAATGAGGTCGCCAAGTCCAGAAAGTCCGGAGAATGTCGCCGCCTTTGCGCCCATTGCAACACCGAGCCTTGTAATTTCAGCGCAGCCGCGTGTTATAAGCGCCGCTTTTGTGTTATCGCCGTATCCCAGACCGTCCGAAATTCCGGCGCACAGCGCGATTATATTCTTTAACGCGCCGCCAAGCTCCACACCGATCACATCATTTGATGTATACACTCTGAAGGTATCCGTCATGAATACGTCCTGTAAAAATTCCGCCGTTGCGGCGCTGTCCGATGCTACAACAACCGTTGTCGGGATTCCGCGTCCTACCTCCTCGGCATGTGACGGTCCGCTGAGTACCGAAATATCCGCCTGCGGAATTTCCCCCTTATACACCTGCGAAAGCCTCAGCTCACCCTCAAGTCCCTTTGAGATGTTTACTATCTTCTGCCCCTCCTTAACGAACGGAGCCATCTGCTTTGCCGTCACTCTCGTTGCCGGAGACGGCGCAGCCGTAACAATTACCTCCGCGCCCTCTATGCAGCTTTGCATATCATGAGTGCAGATTATATTGTCAAGCAGCTTTACACCCGGCAGAAATTCCTTGTTCTCACGGTCAGCGTTGAGCCTGTCGGTTTCCTCCTGAATCCATGACCAAAGATATACGTCATTTCCCTTGCCCGCAAGGAGCATCGCAACCGCCGTTCCCCAGCCGCCGGAGCCTATTACAGCAATTTTCATAATTGTAATCCTATCTCCTTTCACCAATGCAGTTTGAAAGAAATGCTCTATGCAGATTGTGCGTTCGCGCGAACGCCGTGTACTCAGTGTACATAAGCGAGCGCGGACGTGCGAGATGCGACGAGCATTTCTTTCAAACTCAATCCTCCTTTTTCTTTGAACCCAACCTATTCTCCGGGCCGTGAATAAGCCTTCCGATGTTCGCGTGATGCCTGACAATCAAAAGACCTGCAAGGATTATCACACATATAAACCGAACCGCGTTAAATTCATTATGTACCGCCATCATTACTGTTTCCAGCACGGCAAATATAACCGCCGCCATAATCGAGCCGAGAGATACATATCTCGTTAATGCCATAATTGCAAGCGCGGCTGCAAGCGCGACAAGACCGATTTTCCAGTCGAGCATAAGCACAACACCAAGCGATGTGGCAACACCCTTGCCGCCCTTGAAGCCGAAAAATACCGGGAAATTATGTCCGAGTACAACGCATACACCGGCTATATACTGCGGCTGTATAAGCGTCAGTATATACCGGAAATGCTGAAAATCGGAATCGGCAGCCGCAGCCTCCTCGGTAAAGAATTGATATAACCATAATTTTACTATCAATACCGCAATAACACCTTTTAAAATATCAATTATTAATGTGATTACAGCATACTTTTTTCCCATTGTGCGAAGCATATTTGTCGCTCCCGCATTGCCGGAGCCGCTTTCGCGTATATCCTTTCCGGCAACTATACGCGAAATCAATATTGATGAGTTGACACTGCCTATAAGATATGCTATAACCACCAATACCGCTATTATTACATATTCGATTGCTAACATTTTTCCTCCCCCTTACTGTTCCTTTTTATTTCTTTCCCGTATCAATATAACGATCGGAGTACCGTCAAAGCCAAAATTTTCTCTTATCCGATTCTCGATAAACCGCTTATATGAGAAGTGAAACAAATCCTTGTCATTGACGAATAAAACGAAGGTCGGCGGCGCGACTGATACCTGAGTACCGTAATAGATGCGGAGTCTTTTACCCTTATCCGACGGCGGCTGCTGCTTCTGAACAGCCTCGTTTATAACGTCATTGAGCATACCTGTTGTTATTCTTCTCTTATGCTGCTCATTTACCTTTTTGATTTCCTCAAAGAGCTTATCCACTCTCTGACCTGTCTTTGCGCTTATGAACATCATTGACGCGTAGGGCATAAACGCGAAGGTTTCGCGGATTTTATACTTGAACTCGTTCATGGTCTTGTCATTCTTTTTGACAATATCCCACTTGTTTATTACAAATATGCACGCCTTTCCCTTTTCATGGGCATAACCCGCAATCTTTGTATCCTGCTCCGCAATACCCTCCGAGCCGTCAATCATAATAACACACACGTCGCTGCGGTCAACCGCGGCATACGCTCTTATCACGCTGAATTTCTCTATTGCCTCATTAACCTTGCTCTTGCGCCTTATGCCCGCGGTATCAATAAACAGGAACTTATCCCCGTCCCTTTCATAGCGCGTGTCAATCGCGTCGCGTGTCGTTCCGGCAATATTTGAAACGATAACGCGCTCCTCGCCGATAATTCTGTTTATAAGCGAGGATTTTCCCGCATTCGGCCGTCCGATAATCGCAACCTTGATTTCGTCCTCGTCCGGCTCCGTATCCGCCTCATCGGGAAATTTAGCCGTCACCTCATCTAAAAGGTCTCCTATTCCGAGACCGTTTACCGAGGATATTGCGACCGGATCGCCCAGTCCGAGGTTATAAAACTCATAGAACTCAAACGGCGGCTCACCTATATTATCGCACTTATTGACGGCAAGAACTATCCTTTTCTTTGCCTTGAGAAGCATCTGCGATACCTCAATATCATTCGCCGTTACTCCGTCCTTGACGCTTACAACAAGTATCACAACATCCGCCATCTCAATCGCAAGCTGCGCCTGTTCACGCATTTTTGAAAGGATTTCATCCTTTGACATCGGCTCGATACCGCCCGTGTCTATCAATGTAAAATGCTTGTCAAGCCATGACGCGTCCGCATATATCCTGTCGCGGGTAACACCCGGCGTATCCTCAACAATGCTTATTCTCTGCCCTG
>JBJEIV010000275.1:0-2031 GCA_051877395.1 Candidatus Ornithomonoglobus sp. | reverse complement strand
GGCTATACGCATATTGAATTCATGCCGCTTACGGAATATCCGTTTGACGGCTCATGGGGATATCAGGTTACCGGATATTTTGCCGCGACATCGCGTTACGGCACTCCCGAGCAGCTTAAAAGTCTGGTCAATAAATGTCACAAGGCCGGAATATCGGTGATCATGGACTGGGTACCGGCGCACTTCCCTCGCGACGGTCACGGGCTGAGATTATTCGACGGCACGCCTTGTTACGAGTATGCGGACTGGAGAGAGGGCGAGCACAAGGACTGGGGTACAATGGTGTTCGACTTTGCAAAGGGCGAGGTAATTTCGTTCCTCACATCATCTGCATATTATTGGGCAAACGAGTATCACATAGACGGACTGCGTGTTGACGCTGTTTCATCTATGCTTTACAGGGATTACTCAAGAAATGACGGTGAGTGGATCGCGAACAAATACGGCGGCAACGGAAATCTCGAGGCTGTCGATTTGCTGAGAAAGATAAACAGGATCATGGGGTCTGAGATGCCGGGCTTCCTTATGATAGCCGAGGAATCGACCGCATGGCCGCTTGTTACGGCTCCGCCGGAGAATGACGGTCTGGGCTTCAACTTCAAGTGGAACATGGGCTGGATGAATGATACTCTGAGATATGTTTCAATGGATCCGTATTTCAGAAAGGATAATCATTCCCTTCTCACCTTCCTCATGATGTATGCCTTTTCCGAGAACTTCATCCTGCCGCTTTCGCACGATGAGGTCGTTCACGGCAAGAAGTCGCTTATTGACAAGATGTACGGTCCTTATGAGGAGAAATTCCGGGCGTATAAGGCCTTCCTGACATATTACATGACTATGCCGGGCAAGAAGCTTATGTTTATGGGCGGAGAGATCGGTCAGTTCCTAGAATGGCGTTTTGACGACCAGCTTGAATGGAACGTGCTTGATATCGAGGCGCATAAGCAGCTGCATGAATATATCAGGACGCTCAATCATATGTACAGGGAAAGCAAGGCGCTCTGGGAGCTTGAACAGAGCTGGGACGGCTTTAAGTGGATCAATGACGCCGACAGCGAAAATTCGGTTGTTTCATACGTCAGAATGGGCAAAAAGGCAGAGGATACGCTTGTCGTTGCGGCAAACTTCACGCCGCTTGACCGTCAGAATTACAAGCTCGGCGTACCGTATGAGGGCGAGTACGAGGTTATTCTTCATTCCAATTCGACCGAATACGGCGGCACGAGAAGAATAAACAGGATGGTATACCATACACAGAAGCAGCAGTTCAGTGATATGGACTATACATTAAGCGTTCCTATAGACGGCAGCAGCGCGATGATCTTAAAGCGCAAGCCACCGAAGGCAGCCACTTCAAAAACAAAAAAAGTTAAAAAATAATTGCAGAATTTAATAAGCAATAATTAAAAATAAATTAGGAGATGATCATATTATGGTATCAAAAAACTGTGTAGCTATGATACTGGCCGGCGGTCAGGGATCAAGACTTGGCGCATTGACAAAGAATGTTGCTAAGCCGGCAGTACCTTTTGGCGGCAAGTACAGAATTATAGACTTTCCGCTTTCAAACTGTGTTCATTCTGGAATTGATACGGTCGGCGTACTTACTCAGTACGAGCCGTTGGAGCTGAACACATACATAGGAAACGGTAATCCGTGGGATCTTGACCGTTCACACGGCGGCGCTTATGTTCTTCCGCCGTATCAGAGCGGCGAGACAGGCGAGTGGTACAAGGGTACCGCAAACGCTATTTATCAGAATCTCGGCTTCCTTGACGGCTTCAATCCGAAGCATGTCCTGATCCTTTCGGGCGACCATATTTACAAGATGCAGTACAGCGAAATGCTCAAGGCTCACGTTGAGTCAAATGCCGCTGTAACAATCGCTGTTATGCCTGTTCCGTGGGATGAGGCTCCGCGTTTCGGTATTATGAATACAAACACAGAGACAGGTGAAATCACAGAGTTTGAGGAAAAGCCGGCAGAGCCTAAGAGCAACCTTGCTTCAATGGGTATCTATATCTTCAG
>JBJEIV010000274.1:0-2042 GCA_051877395.1 Candidatus Ornithomonoglobus sp. | reverse complement strand
CGAGGCACCATATGCAAAAGAAGCTTATTCGAGCTACATCGGCGAAGGTGCCCCTTTGGACTTCACCTACAAAATTGCGGCGCAGGATGATAACGGAATCACAACCTATACGGAGTTTGACTTCTATCTGCCGAAGGAGGGCAGCGGCATAACCGTACTTCCTATTGCCTCGAGAGGCGGTTCGACATACCCAGGCTGCGCGATATCAATCAGCACCGCCGGAATAAGCTCATGGCGCGGCAACACAAACTACGAGCTGATTTACGGCGACAGACTTGACTGCGGCAAGTGGTACAGCATGCAGCTTGTGTTCGACTATAACGAGTCAAACATACAGGTTATTGTAACGGACGAAAACAGCGAAACGGTTGCAAATCAAACAGTAGGCTCAAGAAGTCTTAATCCGGGCTATTACAGAACTATCACCTTCAACCCGTCAAGCATAACCACCGGCGGAGATGATACCGTAACCTTCCCGGCAAAGGAGCCGTCAATGGCTGAAACATACATAACAAATCTTAGGGTTTACAACAGGGCAACAATCAAGGAATTCTATCCTGAGGGCACAACCGCGGACGAGAGTGGAAACGCAATCGCTCCGACAAAGTCGTCCGAAGCGCCGGCAGCTTTAAGCGAGGATGATACTGAGGAGGCTAACGGCACAACCTATGCTAACAATACTCGTCTCGGTTCAAGGCTCGAAAGCTTTGTCCGGGATCAGGTAGAAAACGGAGCAACCATAAATATAGCAAAAACTTTTATTCCGGAGGATAACAAACTTGATATAATACCTCCGGCAGTTGAGGACAAGACCTTTGTCGGCTGGAAGCTCATTTATTCAAACGGCGATGGCGCTGATATTGAGAACGGTGTTGAGGGTACCGACGCAACCCGCCTTAAATACGCGGCTGTATATAAGGAGCTTGACGTTGCAGAGTCATTCACATCCGCTCCGGATGAAAACAACCTGTACTACAAGGTATTCTCAATAACACTTAAAAACGATGATTATGCAAACAACTATCAGAAGATACGCTGGACAACATTCAATAACGGCACACAGCTAATGAGCGGAATCTGGAATCTTGATGAGGTTTTGCCAGAGATGACAAACACAAGCAGCTACACCTTCGGACATGTGGTATATAACATTCCTACACAAATAGAAGGAACCGAAACTAACGTAACCGTAAAGGCGCAGGCGCTCAACGAAGCGTGGACTGATGCTGATGATGCGGCAGTAAGCGACGGCAAAGGAAGCGGCAGTCTTGCCACACCAAAGACATCGGGTTCGACAAATGAATAATGGGAGGATGATAGAAATGCAAAGCAAATATATAAAGCCGGAAATAAAGGTGTCCTTATTCGGCAGTGAAAACTTCGTGACGGCATCCGGCGATATTGACGTATACGCACACTCAATGCAGGATTTCTCTACCGCACTTCAGACAGCTGTTTCAGTGAAAAAAGGCGGTGTGTCGGTTGAGGAAATAATGCAGTATCACGGAAATTGATCCGACAATTAAAACAATATGCAATGGAACAGGGGCTGCGCAGCCCCTGTTTTAATGTTCTCAATTTAACCGACAGCGTTTATAAGCTCCCAATTTATTTCCGAGGTAACGCCGTATTTTAACGCGTCCTCGCTTATTCGCTCTCTTATATGAGAATTAAGCAGTGCAAGCTCTATATCGTACTGCACATCCGAATAATCCTCCGGCAGCTCAAGCCTTAATATCACATGCCAGCCGTAATCCGACCTGCACAGTCCGAAGCCGCCTATGTCGGTATTCCTCACACATTCCTCAAACACCGGAACCATTTCATTATATGTAAACACATAGCCGTCCGGATAATATGCTGTTCCGGGGTCTGTTGAATATTCCTTCATAAGCGCGTCAAAATCCGCTCCGTTCCGAGCCTTTTCAAGCAGCTCCTTTGCCAGCGCTTCATCCTCAACAAGAATATGCTTTGCGCGGAAATAGTTGTTACGGTAATACGCCTCTATAACCTTATCAATATCCTCCGCATTGTTCAACTCC
>JBJEIV010000273.1:0-2043 GCA_051877395.1 Candidatus Ornithomonoglobus sp. | reverse complement strand
AAGCGTGTAATTGCCACCGAGGGTCAGACAGTAGACCTTATAGACGGTAAGGTATATGTGGACGGCGAAGAGCTTATAGAGCCGTACTACAGCGGTGAGACATATTCGATTGATCCGACGGTTGAATATCCGGTCACAGTTGACGAGGGCTGTATTTTCGTAATGGGAGATAACAGAGGACATTCTCTTGACAGCCGTTCATCACAGCTGGGCGAGGTCAAGGTTGAAGCGGTGCTCGGTCACTCGCAGCTGAGAATATTCCCGTTCAACGCAATAGGCAGAACAAAGTAAATATATTATGGGCTGTCATTTCTGACAGCCTTTATTTTTCAGAGGAGAAAACAGATGCAGAATACATTACAATGGTATCCGGGACACATGGCGAAAACCCGCCGTCTTATAGAGGACAATCTGAAAATGATTGACGTTGTTGTCGAAATTCTCGACGCGCGGATACCGTTCTCGGGCAGAAATCCGAACTTTGACGATATAATAAAGCACAAGCCGAGACTGCTTGTGATGAACAAGGCGGACCTTGCGGACAGGGAAAGGACGCAGCAGTGGATAGAGTGGTATAAGGAGCTGGGAATAAAAGTGATCCCGATAAGCTGTAGCACGGGCATGGGTATAAATAAGGTGCTTTCAGAGGCGCGCGCGCTTGTGCAGGAAAGAATAGACCGTGATGCGGAAAAGGGCAGAACAAGGACGCTTAAGCTCATGATGGTAGGAATACCGAATGTAGGAAAGTCAAGTCTTATAAACCGGCTTCTGGGCAAGGCGAGCACAAAAACGGGCGACCGACCGGGTGTAACTAAGGGCAAGCAGTGGTTAAGAATAAAGGGTGACGCGGAGCTGCTTGACACTCCGGGTATACTTCCGCCGAAGTTTGAGAATCAGGAGCTTGCAAAGCGTCTTGCATACACCGGCGCGATAAAGGACGAAATTATGAACACGGAGCTTCTTGCATATTCGCTCTGCGATTATCTGCGCGATAATTACAAGGCAGAGGTTACGGCGCGATACAAGCTTAAAGAGGATATTTCGGATATGGAGGGATATGAAATCCTTGAGCTTATCGGAAGAAGGCGCGGCTTTGTCATAAGCGGAGGCGAGGTGGATATGGAGCGCGCGGCAAATATGGTGCTTGACGAGCTTCGCGGCTGTAAAATCGGTAATATAACGCTTGAAACACCTTCGGATTTCTGAAATTTTTAAAAGACTATTGCTTTTTGAGTAAAAGTAATATATAATAAAGATATATTGATATGAGGAGAGAGAGTCATAGCGATATAAGATCTGAGATACAGTTAAGATATAAAAAAGGAGGATTTTATGAAAAAAACAGCATTAGTCATTATGGCTGCGGGAATCGGCTCACGCTTCGGCGGCGGCATAAAGCAGCTTGCGCCTGTAGGACCTACGGGCGAAATTATCATGGATTATTCTGTACATGATGCAATTAAGGCGGGCTTTAATAAAATAGTTTTCATAATCCGTAAGGATATTGAGAAGGATTTCAGAGAAATTATCGGTAACAGAATAGAGAAAATATGCGATAGGCTTGGAGTTGAGGTTGAATACGCTTTTCAGGCTATAGATAATCTTCCGCAGGGACAGACCGTGCCGGAGGGAAGAACAAAGCCGTGGGGAACGGGTCAGGCGGTGCTTGCGGCGAAGGACGTTATAAACGAGCCGTTCGCGGTGCTTAATGCAGACGATTACTACGGCAAGGAGGCGTTTGTGAAAATACATGATTACCTTGTAAACTATACGCCTGACAAGCCGATGGACTTCTGTATGGCGGGCTTTATCTTAAAGAACACACTGAGCGAGAACGGCGGTGTGACCCGCGGAATATGCAAGGTTGATGAGAACGGAAATCTAACGGAGGTTGTTGAAACCTCAGATATTGTAAAAACCGCAGACGGCGCGGCGGTAAACGGCGCTGCGGTAGACCCGGATTCGCATGTATCAATGAACATGTGGGGACTTACACCGGAATTTTTAGATGTGCTTGAAGAAGGCTTTGTTGATTTCTTTAAT
>JBJEIV010000272.1:0-2058 GCA_051877395.1 Candidatus Ornithomonoglobus sp. | reverse complement strand
CTCTGGACTACAGTATTTTAGGAAATGAGGAGGAATTAACAATGACACAGTATGAGGAATTAAAGAATACGATCGCGGCGCAGGCGGCGGAGATCGAGGAGCTGAAAAAGCAGAATGAAAAGCAGATAAATGCAACCGGCGGCACCTTCATCTATAACTATGTAGATGAGAATATGCCGGAATGGGCGCGCGAGGACGTGCAGTGGTGCGTGGACAACCACATTGTCGAAGGTACCGGAGAGGGATTGAACCTCAACAGCATGAAGCTCTGGACTTTGGTTGTGGTACATAGAGCCGTAAAGCTGATTTGCAAGCTTATTAATGTGAAGATATAACCTAAACATACGTTTGATTAAAGAAGGTGACAGTATGGCGATGCTCAGCAGTTTGACAAAAACGGTTAAGAATGTTTTCGACCCTTATACTTACAACAACAGCGCAAGTAGCGCGGCAGAGCAGTACAGGCAGCGTGTTGCTTCTGCGGCACAGCCACAGGAAGACTATAACCCGTTTGTAAACAGAAGAACCGGAAAATTGTTAAACCCGGCTATTTCTCGATCAACTTATCAGAAAATGATAGACAACGGAACAAATGAGAAAGTAAAGCAGTATATTCAGGACGCAACGGGGCTTAAACCTACTGCCTCTGATATGACAGCGCAAAACAGTGAGACAGGCACTTATGCTGCAACCGACACGGACTACTTTTCTTTTAATGGCAACGCGGATGAAAATAATCTGTACAAGCTCGATGTTAAGACCGAACTGCCAAAGCTTTCTACAAACCAGATTTCGGTCATTATTTCAAAATATTTCGGTAAAAGTACAGTCATATCCCCGTCCGATGCGGCAGGGATATATAACGCACAGCAGCAGTCGGGGATGTCAGCTCTGGCTATTCTCGGCATAGGAGCATTGGAAAGTGGCTACGGCACTTCAAGTATAGCGAAACAGAAAAATAATCTTTGGGGTTGGAATGCGACAAACTCCAACCCCGGAGGAAATGCGACTTCATTCTCTCAGATTGGTACAGGAGCATTGGAATATGCAAACAAGTATCTCAGTACCTACTATAATAATTACGGCGCAAAGTCCATTTATGACGCAGGCACGGGCAACAATCCGGCAGGTAAAGGCTATGCGTATAATAATGACGGTTCGATAAGCTCGACATGGGCAAGTGCAATCAACAGTATTATGAAGAATTTCTATCAGACTGCAAAAAGTGTAGCGGCATCTCAGCAAACGGCGGTGAGAGGGACTACTGCAGGAACAATAGGCGGCAATAAAGTAGTTTTAATTGCAAAGCAATTCCTCGGCACTCCGTATGTATGGGGCGGGACTACGCCAAAAGGCTTTGATTGTTCAGGTCTTATGCAGTATGCTTATAAGCAGATGGGGATCAACATTCCGAGAGTGTCGCAGGATCAGTTCAAAAGCGGCACAGCAGTGGATAAGTCACAGTTGAGAGCAGGTGATCTTGTATTTTTTAAAGGCTCAAGCGGAACCGCATCGGATCCCGGGCATGTCGGCATGTACATAGGGAACGGACAGTACATTCAGGCACCGCAAACGGGTGATGTAGTGAAAATAAGCGACCTTTCAGCGCGTTCAGATTATGTTGGTGCAAGACGGTACCTTAATTAATAAAGGAGTGAATTACAGTGGCTTACAGACCGGCTACAACGATTAAAAACGGCACAACAAGCAATTTTGACCCTTATGAAGCGGTGAATAGAATTTACGGCTTTAAAGGGGATTGGGAACAGGCAGATAAAAACAACGACACACAGGGAAAGACTGCGGCAGCTGCAAATGCGCAGCAGTTTTATAATCAGCTCCGCCAGAATGGTTACAGCAGTACGGCTGATGATTTAACGAAGTCCGATTACGGGCAGTCAAAGGTTATTCGTGATTATTATGCCAAGACAGGCAGAACAGCTACAAGACCATATCTTTACAGTCTCGGCAAGAAATACAGCAAGAGTGAAGAAGATATAGATAATCTTGTTACATGGGACGATGATACGGGTCAGATATATTTTGGTGGGCAGCTTT
>JBJEIV010000271.1:0-2059 GCA_051877395.1 Candidatus Ornithomonoglobus sp. | reverse complement strand
CAGAGGAAACAGGCGTTGAGTTCATTGATATAAATGAAATTATGACCGATACATGGAATAAGTCGGACAAGGATGAGGTTCACAGCCTGTATTTCATCTGTGAGCCACTTGAAAGCAAGGCATATCCGGCAGGAACAGATGACCATACACATTTAAAAGCGGCGGGAGCAAGAGCAATTGCAAGAATGATTGCCGATGAAACAGCAGACAATATCGACAACCTCTGTATGAATGTGAAGCAGCCGACACCGTTTACAGATATTACAGGGCATTGGGCAGAGGATATAATCAGGAGTATGCAGGAGTTTAACTATGCAGAGGGTGTATCCTCAGATAAATTTGAGCCGGATCGTAATGTAACAAGAGCGGAGTTTTTGAAAATGGCTATGGAGGCTGCCGGCATTGCCGGTCACGCATACCGCGAAGGCGAGTGCCTTGATGCGTCAAATGACGACTGGTACTGTTATTATTTGCAAAGCGCTTTGGATAAAGATATTATTCCGGAAGCAATGATTAAAAATTGCAAAAAAGAGGCGGTAACAAAGATTTTGGCAGAGGCTACGGAAACATCGGAAGCAATAACTGCGGATATAAATGTTTATACAGGCAGCTTCAGCGGCAACGATGCAATAACCAGAGAGGAAATGGCGGCAATTGCGATGAATTGTGCCTCTTATGCTGCAAAACATGGCAAGGCTGAACTGACAAGCACAACAGTTGAGAATAGTTTCTCTGATGTTGATAGTATTTCTGCGGCTTACAGAAATTCAGTAGAGGCTGCTCAGTCATATGGCATTGTTGAGGGAGACAACAATTTGTTTGCCGCAAAATCAAAGCTGACAAGGGCAGAAGCGGCAACAGTAGCAGGAAGATTAATAAAGGCATTACAGTAATAAGGGAGATATAACATGAAAAAAATAATTACAACAGTACTTACAGCAGCAATGCTTACGGCAAGTACGGTATTTGCGGCTGATTTTAGTGACACAAAAGGACACTGGGCGGAGGAGGCAATAAGCGCTCTTGCGGAAAAGGGGATTGTTGACGGTATAACCGACACTGAGTTCAATCCTGACGGAGAAGTAACCCGCGCCCAGTATCTGAAAATGATTATGGAGGCAACAGGCATGGAAACCGCGCCATACAGAGCCGGAGAATGTCTTGAGGCAACGGAAAAAGATTGGTATGCGCCGTATTTGCAGAGGGCTCTTGACTGCGGACTTATCCCGGAGGCGATGATTGCGGGCTTTAAGCAGAATGTTGAATATGAGGTCGATGAAAACGGAAAAGCCACCACGTCAAAGGTCGTATATTCCGGAGCTTTTAACGGCGGGCTGCCTATTTCAAGAGAGGAAATGGCAGCGCTTACACAATACTTTTACCAGTACACAAGAACGGTAAAGACAAATGTGAAAAATGATATAAGCGAAACAGAGGATTTCAACGATCAGCTTAGCATAAGCGAATGGGCGGAAAACTCGGTAAGACTTGCAGTTGCAAACGGATTTATAGAGGGAATGGACAATAACATTTTTTCTCCAAAAAGCTCAACAACAAGAGCGCAGGCGGCAACCGTAATTCTGAGAGTAATTAATAAGTGAGAAGGTGATTAACGATGATGAGCAAAAAGGCAGTAAAAATCACCTGCTTAGTAGTAGCCGGAATTATGGTTCTTACGCTTGTAGCGGGCGGTATCTCAATGTTTGCCGCATTATGATGATATAAAAGCCTGTCGGGATAAGCTCCGGCAGGTTTTTGTATAAATAGGACTATACATAAAAGAAAAACAAACGAGAATAAATATAAAATACACAAAGTGAAAATTTTTTGTAAAAAGGTGTTGACAAATGTATTTTGATGTGCTAAAATACCTAACTGTTGACGGTGCGAAGCCGAAAACAGAACGCATAACTGATAAGTCAAAAAATATTAAAAAATTTAAAAATATTACTTGACAAAGTCTGAAATATGTGTTAAAATAATTAAGCTGTCGATGAGACAGTGATTTGAACATTGAAAAATGAACAGTGTGAGTTCTTGAAGGTGTAGAAATACACCA
>JBJEIV010000270.1:0-2062 GCA_051877395.1 Candidatus Ornithomonoglobus sp. | reverse complement strand
CGCAAGCGCTTCCTCCTGCGCCTTAAAGCGCTCTCTCTGGTCGATCGGGTCATTAAGCTCTGAATATGCGTTTGCCATTTCCCAGCCGTTCATAAAGAACTCAAAACGCTCAACATATTCGGGATTTTCCGGCTTCTTCTTTGTAAGCGGAGAAATCTCAATAGGATGATCCATTACAAAGGTAGGCTGGATAAGATGCTCTTCGGCATATTCCTCAAAGAACAGGTTAAGTATCTCACCCTTCTTATGTCTTTGTTCATACTCAATATGATGCTCCTTTGCCACCTTGCGGGCTTCTTCAAGCGTATGAATTTCGTTAAAGTCCACACCCGAATACTTCTTTACGGCGTCAACCATTGTTATACGCTCAAACGGCTTGCCGAGATCCATTTCTATACCGTTATAAGTAATGGTTGTTGTGCCTAAAACCTCCTGCGCCACATGACGGTAAAGGTCCTCTGTAAGATCCATCATGCCGTGATAATCTGTGTATGCCTGATACAGCTCCATAAGAGTAAACTCAGGATTGTGACGTGTGTCAAGGCCCTCGTTTCTGAATACTCGTCCTATTTCGTATACGCGCTCAAAGCCGCCTACAATAAGTCTCTTGAGATAGAGCTCAAGTGATATACGAAGCTTGAAATCCTCATCGAGCGCATTAAAGTGTGTTTCAAACGGTCTTGCAGACGCTCCGCCGGCATTTGAAACAAGCATAGGTGTTTCCACCTCTAAGAAGTCACGCTCATTAAGATAGCTCCTGATCGCGGCTATGATCCTTGAACGGTTGATAAATGTCTTTTTAACCTCGCTGTTCATGATAAGGTCAACATATCTCTGACGGTATCTTGTATCGGTATCACTGAGACCGTGGAACTTCTCCGGCAAGGGACGGAGTGACTTTGACAAAAGTGTTGCCTTTAAAACTCTTACTGAGATCTCACCTGACTCTGTTGTGAAAACAACGCCCGTAACGCCGATAATATCACCTATATCGAGCTTCTTAAAGCTCTTGTACTCGTCATCACCGAGAATATCGCGCTTAGCAAAAACCTGGATCTGACCGTCACGATCTGCAAGGTGACCGAAGCTTACCTTTCCCATATTACGCTTTGACATAAGTCTGCCCGCGATAGTAACCTCTTTGCCCTCAAACTCAGCATAGTTGTCCTTTATATTTTTAGCGTTGTTATCACGCTCGAATTTCGTAATCTGAAACGGGTCCTTGCCCGCGTCGACATATTCCGCAAGCTTGTCTCTGCGGTTCTTAAGTATCTGCTTCAATCTTGAGCTGTCCTGCTGTTCCATTAATTATAAATCCCCTTTCAAAATGTTTTTCCAAAAATAAGTATTCTAAGCAACATTATATATTATACTACATTTTTTCATATATTACAATGGTTATTTTCACGAATTTTTTGTAAGTTTTATCGCCCTTATTGACTTTTACGTCTGTTTTATGTACAATGGGTAGGTATGTTAAAGGATGTGATAGATTTGAAAAAACTTCTTATAATACCGTTGTTGATCCCGTTATTATCGGCTACAGCTCATGCAAGGAGCGTAAACAGCAGCGAATTTTACAAGCAGCTCTACTTTTCACTGAGCAACAGATTTCTTGAAGGGGTAAGGACAGAAAGTATAATAACCCGAAACGATGCCGACTGCATCTACATAGATTCCGGAGAGCTTTCAATCAGACCGGAGATATATACACTTCCGCTCAATTCAACCGATAAGCCGCTTTCCTATTCATCGGATAATCCGGCGATAACGGTTGACGAAAACGGAGTCCTGACCTCCGACGGAACTCCCGCCGCGGCAAACATCACAATAACAAGCGGCGATGTAACAATAGTACACCCGGTATATGCGACAAAGCAGATAAAGCGGCTTTCACTTTCACAGAGTGAGCTTTCAATGTATGCCGACAGACCGGAACCGGTTACGCTGTCCCTCTACTGCGAGCCTTCGTACGCGGACATGAGCATGGTGGACTGGTATTCAGGCGATGAGGGTATAGTGTATGTTGACGAAAACGGAACGGTTATTCCAAACGGTGTCG
>JBJEIV010000269.1:0-10271 GCA_051877395.1 Candidatus Ornithomonoglobus sp. | reverse complement strand
ACGTTATCGCAATCGGCGAGCACGTTAAGACAAAGGGTCTTAATCTGCTTACGGGTCCGGGCAACGATATAGTCGCGGTAACTAACCTCACAGCCTCCGGCTGTCACATGATACTGTTCTCAACAGGACGCGGCACCCCTGTGGGCGCTCCCGTTCCGACGGTAAAGGTTGCGACAAACTCGCAGCTTGCCCGGAAGAAGAGTAACTGGATAGACTTCAATGCCGGTCCGATAATCGAGGGTAAGGACCTTGATGAGGATTTCTTTAACTTCGTGATCTCCGTTGCCGAGGGCAAGCAGACTAAAAATGAGATAAACGGCTACAAGGAAATTTCTATTTTCAAGGACGGCGTTACATTATAACAGGGCGAGGATACTTCGTGAAAAATAGATTTATTGGCTGGCTGCTGGCAGTGGCACTGATTGTAGATACGGGTATTATATATAACACTGCAACTGCAACAGAGGAGACACTTCTCCCGACAGGCGCAGAGGAAATACAGGCGATCAAGCTTACAGAGGAGCAATTGGCCGGTGGTGTAACAGAACCAAAAGAGGATAACGGTGATGAAATGAGTATACAGAGCTCAGCACCGTCCTTTTACAGCTATGGATCGGACTACGGATATAAATATTTCGGTACTATGACAAACAGTACGGCGCTTCAGGATTGCTATAACACTATTAAACAAATGTGTATGCAATTTGCATTAAGCGAACAAGATGTGTCTGTAACATCATATAATGACGGTGCCATAAATGCTTATAAGCTGTCATCAGAGGATCACACCTTTCAAATCACCGTGGATGAGGCTGTATCTGTGTATTATATATTCCGGATGGATCATCCGGAATATTACTGGCTGTCATCTCAGATTTTATATGGCGAGTCAGGAAGCAAAACATTACTTGTTCCCTGTATAAATGCCGATTACGCTCAGGCGAGAGTAAGAAGCGATTTGAATGAAAAGATGGACGCAAATATCGAAAAGTTTGTTTCAAATGCAAACATCAGACTGTCAGAGAGCAGATATGCGGCGATAAAGCAGATACATGACGACATATGCGATGCGGTAAGCTACGGATATGATTCGAGTAACAATCCGCTTGATACAGCTGAGGCGCATAATATACAGGGTGTCTTTGATGGCGACGGTGAGGCGGACGCTGTATGCGAAAGCTATTCCAAGGCCTTTCAGCTTGTGGCCAATGCTGTCGGTATAGATAATGTGCTTGTTGTCGGAACTGCCAATGGAGGCGGACATGCATGGAACATGGCAGAATTTGATGATGGGAATTACTATTATATTGATGTTACGTGGGACGACAATTCCGGTACATACAAATATTTTGCGAACGGTACGGAAAGCTTTATCGGAACGGGAACAAACAAGCATTATCCCAATACCCCCTCGGGCACCGGGCAGTATTTCCTTTACGGACTGCCGGAGGTGCCGTCATATAATTATGAAGTGACGAGCCCAAACCCGAGCCCAAGTCCAAGCCCCAGTCCGAGCTCCAGCCCAAGCCCGAGCCCTAGCCCAAGCCCGAGCCCAAGCCCGAGTCCGAGCCCAAGCCCGAGCCCGAGTCCGAGCCCAAGCCCGAGTCCGAGCCCAAGCCCAAGCTCAAGTCCGAGCCCCAGCCCGAGCCCAAGCCCAACCCCAAGCCCGAGCCCGAGTCCGAGCCCAAGCCCAAGCCCAAGCCCGAGCCCCAGTCCGAGTCCGAGCCCCAGTCCGAGCCCAAGCCCAAGCCCTAGCACAAGTCCTGCTCCGACATCAAAGCCTGTTACGGTAACTCTCAGTAGGAATCCGTATAATGATGTTGAAGATGGAGTGTATATAGAAGCCAATATGGTATATGAAAACAGTAAGATGTATGTTGCGCTGTATGATGAGAATGGGTTACTTGAATATGTAAAAGTGCTTGAAGAATACAAGTCGACATATCTGCCGCTGACTGATGTTCCGGCAAGCATGAAGGTGTTTATTATGGAAGATGGTACAATGATACCACTGGCAGAACGTGAGTACATAGAGTTTTATTAATTAAATAATTCCCCATATCATTATGATGCGGGGAATTATTTTTATTATATATTATTTTATTCCGGCTTTAAAAATGTTGCAAAACTTAAAAAATTTTTTTGAAAAATTCCTCCAAAAAGACTTGGCAAATTTAACTACATGGTGTAGACTAAAAGAAAACTACAAAACGTAGTTGTAATATTCTGCAGAATTAATTAATGCTCATCACGGTGAGCGAACGGAGGTAGACAGCATGAAAATTTCCGATTCCGAAATGGAACTCATGCAGATAATCTGGTCAATAAACGAGGAGGTTACAAGCGCTGAACTGATTGAAAGGCTCAGGGAGCAATGGACGTTCGGCTCCGTATTTTGCGTAATACGCTGTTATGTCATCATCGCTTTTTACAAGCTCGGCATACATAAGGCGGCGCTTCGACGCATCATAGAAGCCGATAGTGGTTTCGCCTGTGCATATGCTTGATTCCGTGCGTATGTCGCCGATCGTATAGCCCTGCGGCAGGGGTTCGGCTTTCTGTTTTTTCTTAAATAATTTCATCTGTGACACCTCATAATTATTTTAGCACAGTTTTTTTGATTAGTCAATAAACGCGGTATTTGAAATTTCCATAACTATGCTGTATCTTAATTGCCAAAGTAAATTCTCTATGGAAACATTTTACACGAGAATTTACTTTGGAAATTAAGATACAAATAAAATTCAATATAGATTTTGCATTAATCTCTTAATATTGTCCTGCTGACATGGTATAATAGTCAGTAAAGGAGAGTGATAGTCATGTCAAATAAAGAACGGGTAATGCAGATGCTGGACATTGTTCCGGATTATAAAATGGGATATGTATTGGCATATATTCAGGGAATTGTAGCTGATGAGGAAAATGATGAGCTTTTTTTGTGAACGCATGGTACAAAACTATTTGAATGACACTGACCTTGAAAAAGACAAGTGTTATACACTGGAAGAGTGCAAAAAGAGTGGGGTATTGAATAATGTATCAGCTGATTATTAAAAAGCATGCTAAAAAATTTATTGACAGGCTGTCGAAAATTTTATAAAAATATATAGCCGGAGTTGCCGGATGCAGATATAAGAAAATGAGTGAGTCAAGGCTTTCGTCTGCGACTCACTCATTTTTAATTACGGATCAAGATGATGCATATCGCGCGGGAAGAGCGATGCCTGACGGATATTGTCAAGTCCCAAAAGCTTCATAACAAGCCTTTCAAGACCTATGCCAAGACCGCCGTGGGGGGGCATTCCGTACTTGTGAATTGAAAGATAGCTTTCAAGCTCCTCAGGCGCAATGTTATAGCGCGCTAGCTTTGCAACCTGCTCGTCATAGTCGTGTATTCTCTGACCGCCAGTTGTTATCTCAAGACCGCGGAAAAGAAGGTCAAAGCTTTCGGCAAGCTTTGGGTCGTCTTGGCTGTCCATAGCATAGAACGGACGCTTCAGTCCCGGGAATTTTGTTACAAATATGAATTCGCTGTCATATGTTTTCTTTGCGTATTCGCAGAGCTTTACCTCATCTGTGGGGTCAAGATCAAACTGATTTCTTGACTTGCCTAAAATGTCAAGCGCCTCAAAGAAGGTGACCGCCGGAATATCCTTTATTACAGGAAGCTTTGCGCCGAGCATCCCAAGCTCTGTCTGATAGTTTTCCTCAATATGTTTAACAACATGGCGCAACATTGCCGTTTCCATCTGCATAACGTCCGTCATATCCTTAATGAAGCCCATTTCAAAGTCAAGACCGATATATTCGTTTAAGTGTCTTGCACTGTTATGCTTTTCCGCTCTGTAAACCGGAGCGATCTCAAATACTCTGTCAAAGAATGCGACACAGGTCTGCTTATAGAACTGAGGACTCTGAGCAAGAACCGCGTCCTCGCCGAAATACTTCAGCTTGAATATGTTAGCGCCGCCCTCAGCCGCCGCGCCGCATATCTTAGGGGTGTGGATTTCGGTAAAATTCTGTGAGAGCATAAAATCTCTGAAGCCGGATACAACGCCCTCCGCGATCTTGAACACCGCTCTTTCATGGGGGTGGCGGAGAGCAACCGAACGGTTTGAAAGATTTGTATCAAGCGTGCAGCCGAGAACTCTGTCCGAAACGTGGAGAGGGTATTCCGCCGCCGGTCTTGACAATACCTTAAAGTTCTTTAATGTTATCTCATAACCGTAGTTAGCTCTTTTTTCCTCCTTAACGGCTCCTGTTAATTCTATATAAGCGCCCTCGCACAGCTCCTTAAGCTCCGCGCCGCACAGCTCCGGCTCGTAAATCGTCTGGAGCAAATATCTGCCTGTTCTTACGATTACGAATGCGAACGCCGACATTTTGCGCAGCTTGTGAACACAGGCGCAGAATGTAATATCGCTGCCTACAGCTTTTTTTAAGTCCTCAAGCGTTAGCTCGCTTACGAGTGACTGTCCGTCTATCTGCTGCATAATTTTATTTCCTTTCTGAAAATGATTACTTTAGCTTTTCCGTAAGTGTTTTCTTTATAAGTCCGGGGTTCGCGCTCTTGCCGCATGCCTTTATTGCCTGACCCATGATGAAGCCGAAGAGCTTTGCGTTGCCTGCCTTATACTTTTCAACCGCGTCAGCGTTTGCTGCGAGAACCTCGTCAATAACCTTGTCAAGTCCCGATGCGTCATTATCCATGATAAAGCCCTTATCCTTTGCTATCTGCTCAGGATTGCCGCCCTCGTTAAAGAGAATTGTAATTATATCCTTTGCCGAGCCCTTTGAAACGGTGCCTGCCGCCGCCATTTGTGCAACCTTTGCAACGTCGGCGGGGGAGAATTTAACCTCTGTTATGTCCGCGCCGGTTTCGTTGATCTGGTGGCTTATCTCGCCGAGCATAAGGTTTGAAATGAGCTTATATTCCGGTGTGAGCTTAACCGCCTCATCATAGAAGTCCGAAAATTCCTTCTGCGCGATTATAAGCCTTGCGTCCTCCTCAGGCAGACCATACTGCTTTGTATAACGTTCAAATCTTTGGTTGGGAAGCTCCGGCATCTCCTTCCTTATTGCGTTTATCTCATCGTCCGTAAAGAGAACGGGTGGAATATCAGGCTCCGGGAAGTAGCGGTAGTCGTGCGCCTCCTCCTTTGAACGCATTGCCTTTGTGTCGTCGTGGTTTTCGTTGTAGCGGCGCGTTTCCTGCAATACCCTGCCGCCCTTGTCGAGAATTTCTGACTGTCTCTGAATTTCATATTCAATTGCGCGTCCGATTGACTTAACAGAGTTAAGGTTCTTGATTTCTGCGCGGGTTCCAAATTCGTCAGAGCCGTAGGGCATTATTGAAATGTTGACGTCAACTCTCAGAGAGCCCTGCTCCATACGCGCGTCGCATACTCCCGCATATTTCAATCGCTGTCCTATCTGTATAACGAAGTCCTGTACCTCCTCAACGCTTCTGAAATCCGGCTCAGTAACAATTTCAATAAGCGGAACACCGCAGCGGTTGTAGTCCGCCATTGAGATGCCCTCGTAATCATCATGTACGAGCTTTCCGGCATCCTCCTCAATGTGTATTCTGTTTATTCTTATTCTCTTTCCGCCTACAACATCAATATATCCATCCGTGCATATCGGTGATTCAAACTGTGTTATCTGATATGCCTTCGGAAGATCGGGGTAAAAGTAATTCTTTCTGTCGAATGCGCTGTAGTTGTTTACAGTGCAGTTTGTCGCAAAGCCTGCCTTTGCCGCAAGCCGTACCGCGCCCTTGTTGAGGAGCGGGAGTGTGCCCGGCATACCCGAGCAGCGCGGGCATACTCTTGTGTTTGCGCCGCCGCCGAATTCGTTGCGGCAGGTGCAGAACACCTTTGAATTTGTGAGCAGCTCGCAGTGAATTTCAAGTCCCATGACCGGCTGGTATCTCATTGCTTCGCACACTCCTTTCTCTCGAAATCCTTTTCAAAGCGGTCGCAGACCGCGATAATTGTCTTTTCGTCAAATGCCTTACCTGTAAGGCTCATGCCTATCGGCATACCGTCCGCGCCGTAACCGCATGTGGTTGATATCGCCGGAAGTCCGGAGATATTTACCGTAACGGTGCAAATATCGGCAAGATACATCTTTACAGGGTCATTTTCCTGCTGTCCGATTTTATATGCTGTTGTCGGCGCTGTCGGTGTGAGGATAACGTCGCACTTGTCAAATATAGCCGCGTATTCTTTCCTTATCTGCGTTCTTATGCGGCGCGCGTTATTGTAGTATGCGTCATAGTAGCCTGAGCAAAGCGCATAGTTGCCTAGCATTATTCTTCTCTTGACCTCGTCGCCGAAGCCCTCGCGTCTTGAATTTTTAATGAGGTCGTTGTAATCCTCTCCGAGACCCGAGCGGTAGCCGTACTTTATTCCGTCAAAGCGTGAAAGGTTTGCCGCGGCCTCCGCCGAGGAAATGAGGTAGTAGGCTGAAACGGCGTATTCAAGCGATGGGAGAGAGCATTCTATTATCTCACAGCCGAGTGATTTATAGAAATCCGCCGCCTTTAATACCGCAGCTTTGACCTCTTCTGATGAGCCGTCAAGGAACTCCTTCGGAACACCGATTTTAAGCTTTGATATGTCCGAGCCTACAAGCTCCGTATAACCGCCCTGTGACTTAGCCGATGATGTCGCATCATTTTCATCATAGCCGTAAATCGAATTAAGCACATAGCCTGTGTCAAACGCGCTGTTTGCAACAACACCGATTTGGTCAAGAGAGGACGCAAACGCGATAAGCCCCCAGCGCGATACCGCGCCGTAGGTGGGCTTTAAGCCTGTAACACCGCAGAAGGCGGAGGGCTGTCTTACCGAGCCGCCTGTGTCAGAACCGAGCGCCGCGGCGCATAACCCCGCCGCAACAGATGCGGCGGCGCCGCCGGATGAACCGCCGGTTACGCAGTCGGTGTTATACGGGTTTTTAGGACCGCCGAAGTATGAGGTCTGTGACGAGCCGCCCATTGCAAATTCGTCCATGTTTGTTTTGCCGAGCATTACGAAATTTTCAGCCTTGAGCTTTTCGACTGCTGTAGCGTCGTAAACAGGAACAAAGTCCTCAAGCATACGCGACGCGCAGGTGGTTCTTATACCATCAGTACAGATATTATCCTTGACCGAAAGGGGAATACCCGTGAGCGGCTTTGAATTGCCGGCATCTATAACAGCCTGAGCCGCTTTTGCCTGCTCCAGCGCCAGCTCATCACAAACCGTAATGTAGCTGTTTATCACATTGTCGCGCGCCTTTATTTTATCTAAATAATCCTGCGCGAGCTCAACCGCGCCGATTTCCTTACTGTCTAATTTATTCCTTAACTCCAATAAGTTCATATCCAATACCTCCGATCATACAACCTTAGGAACAACAAAGCTGTTATTCTTAACGTTCTTTGCATTTTCAAGTATCTTTTCATTAGGATATGAATCCTTATAATTATCTTTACGCAAATCCTCATAATCAACGCTGTCAAGCGTATATGGCCTTGAGGCAGGATCAAAATCGCATACCTTGTCCATGAGCGCGATAATATCGGTCATGTCGCGGGTCATCCTTGAAAGCTCCTCGGGAGTGAACTCCAGCTTTGAAAGCTCTGCAAGATGCGCTGTCAGTTTCTCATCAAACATAACAATTCTCCGTTTCTTTTAGAGTCTTAAAGCTCCGGCTCCGGCTAAGTTAGTCTGTATGAACTAACTTAGCCAAAGCTAAAACTTGGCAATAAACAAAAAAGGCAATGCACGATCAACCACACAGGAAAAATATCCTGTGATCAGATCGTACAACGCCCTTGCTGTACAATATACTTATAATACCATAAAATCAGAAATATTGCAATAGCTAACTTGCATAAAAACACATATTTTTTATAAAAAAATTAGCCTAAATTAACAAACGCTGTTTATATTAATTGTCATGAGCCATGTAATAGCTGTTTCCGAGATCGTCTGTCTGGATAAGCTCACCGGCGCTGTTATATACATATCTGACCGAATGAACGGATGTATCGGAGCCTGATTTGGTGGTCGTGTTCTCAATTTTGACGGTTCTCGGATCATCACGCTCTGTTCCTATTATGCTTACAGTCACGGTATAGCCGCTTGTGACAGCCGAAATCTTTATCGGGTAATTCATACTGTTCACAAACTTGAAGTCAACGCCTGTGTCAGCCACCGTCGCATCCTGACCGATGGGACAGTAGTCAACGGGGAACATGTGGTTTGTTCTTGAAACAATTGATAAATCCGAATAAAGCACAGCGTTATATAATGTTGACGAAACCTGGCAGGTCCCGCCGCCTATTCCGTCAACTGTGTCGCCGTTTACGTATTCCTTTGCGGTATAGAAGCCGTTTGCAGCCGAACGCGGTCCGACGGTACTGTTAAAGGAAAATACATCTCCCGGCAGAAGCGCGGTTTCGTTAATCTTTGAGGCCGCGTTTGCAATATTTGCGCATCGGTTTGCTGACGAGGTTCCGTAGTTTGTTGAATAGCTGCCGATTACAGCGTTAAAGAGCTTTTCGTCAAGCTGCTCCGCTGTGATTTCCGGCGGCGTTGTATAATAAGGAATGTAGATAATGTCGCCGTTTTCTCTAAGCTCCGAAATAAGCGATTCCGTTTCGCCAAGATCGAGGTATCTGCCGTAAACCTCATCCTCGATAACAATTGTGCCGTTTTCCTTTTTGTAGTACGCGTCTGCCGGCTCACAGTAAACAAAAGCGTCAACATCATTGGCAGTGATCGGGTCCGGGTGACCCTCTTTAAGAACAACGGGTATGGTATGCTGGTCGTTTTTCAGTCCGCTCAGTATCTCGCTGTATGCGGCATCGGTATTATTGTCAAAGCCGGAATGACCGGGGGTGCAGATAACAACACCGTCTCCGATTTCCAGACTGTGCTGGGTGAGTTCACCGTATATGCTGTTGCCGAAATCCGTGATCTTTTCTCTCAGAAGCGCTCCGTCTACATCGGCATCAGGTATGATCGTATGCTTTTTGAAAAGCAGAAGTGTATTTTCAAAGCCGTCATAGAAAATATCGCCGCTCTTGCCGTAACGCATTGCCTTTTCGACTGTATCCTCAATTTTTGGAGTAAGTCCGGCATCAGCGCAGTTGAGGGAAACGGAATATGAGTTACATGTAAGTGTTATTGCCTGATTACTCATAAGCTCTGACTGACGGAGCTTTGCAAGCGCCTCGTCTGCCGTCAGATTGCTGACATCAATATCTTCTATATATACATTGTTTCCTATTCTGCCTGCGGATACCGTCAGGCATCCGTATGTATAAAGACCCGCGCAGCACAATACAATTATTACGACAATAATTAATATGAGCCTCGGCAGTATGCGCTTTTTTCGGGGCTTTTTTAATGAGGCTTTCTTTGTCGTCTTTTCAGCCTTTTTGGGTGAAGGCTTTTTATCCGGCTCAGCCTTTTTATCAGTCCTTTTCATGGGAATATCCTCCCGGGTATTCTCGCTTTCCTGCGCGGCGTTCAGAAATTCCTTCAGCGCCGCATTGCGGAACTCATCGCGCTTTACAGTGCGTTTATGTTCCTTTCTCGTGTTTTTATCTTCAGTAGTACGTTTTTCTGTCAATTCTTCGGATGCTTTTTTAATTTTTTTCTCAGGTAGAATGGTTTCTGCTTTTTTATTATTTTTACGTTTGCGCAAAAAGCCCATAATCCTCATCCTCTCAGTCCGTTAAGACAATAAATTTTAAGAAAAAAATCTGTTAAACTCGTTTATATATTCGGTATATTTCTTCAGAAATGCATAAACATGTTTGTTTTTTGCAAGCAGGATGAAGGCTTTTTTTACCGAGCTGACGAATGCCTCATCATATTCATCCATATATAATGTCTTTGCCAAAGGACATACGCTTTTTGCGCGGGGGTCTGTAATTATCTTAATTTTACCCTCATCATTAAGTATCGGAGTGAGAGGGAATATCCTGCACGCAAGCGGACGCACATAACGGTCGCATTCACCCTCGCAGAAGATTATGGGTGTATGCCTTTCCGTTCCGCCGTCATCGTATGTCAGATCCGACATTTCAATTCTGAAGCCCTCCGGCTTTAAAAGCTCATATACAGCCGTTTCGCCGGGGAAAAGAAACATTCCCGAATCATCACCCTCACAGCATGCTCCGTTACAAAGCTTTCCGCAGTCCACCGGGAGCGGTGTATGGTTGTCAAACATTTTATACAGCTGCAGATATACATATGCACTGTTCA
>JBJEIV010000268.1:0-2064 GCA_051877395.1 Candidatus Ornithomonoglobus sp. | reverse complement strand
AGGAGAGGATGCGGCGCCGACAGCAGCGCCAACAGCAACGCCAACAGCGTCGCCGACAGCCGCGCCGACAGCCGCGCCAACAGCAACGCCAACAGCCGCGCCGACAGCCGTACCGACAGCCGTACCGACAGCCTCACCGACAGTGGCGCCAACAGCCGCGCCGACAGCGTCGCCGACAGTGTCGCCAACGGCTGCACCGACGGCTGCGCCTGCAAATACACCTGAAACAGGCAAAAAATGTGTTAAAATTACCGCGGAGTATAATGGCGATGGTACGCTGAAAAATATAACTACAGAGGAAATAAACGTATCAGATATTAAGCCTGTTAATAATACGGATACACTGAAAACCTTCTATTGGGAGTCGCTTGAGAGTATGAAGCCTGTTGTGACAGATGCTCCGTCTGAAACAGACGCTCCGTCCGAAACAGATGCTCCGTCTGAAACAGACGCTCCGTCCGAAACAGACGCTCCCATTGAGGCTGACTATACATTTACTTTCGGCACAACGGAAGCAGAGGACAGCATAGCCGTAAACGGCGCTGTTCCCTATGGCAGTCAGAGCAACGGCATGACCTATGGCTTTTTCGGTATTGACGGCAGTCCTGACGTATCGGACAGCAAGACGGACGGTTTTGTGGATTACGGCGATGCGCCTATGGGCTATCTGACAAACGGAACGGTGAACGGTCATTCGTATGTGAGGGCAGATTACAGCCAATATGACGAAACAACTCTTTCAAATATGTCCGACGCTTCAATGCCTGTGCGCTTTGGAGTTAAAGCGGAGCAGCATAAGTATTATACTGTAACTGCGACGGTTGTAAACACAAGCGAAACGGAAAATGCGGAGGTTACGCTTTTTTCGGAAAAGCGTCATTATATTTTGTTCAATGAACAGCTTGCTCCGGGTGAGCGTGTAACGAAAACCTTTAATGTAAACCTTGAGTCCGTATATTACAACGGCGGAGGCTTAAAAGAGGATGAAATTATAAACGTATGCGTAATGGGCAAGAACGCCGGACTTGAAAAGGTGAGCGTAAAAAAGCATGAGGACATGGGCAGGACAATCTGGCTCTGCACCGATTCCACAGGCTGTGATCAGGGAGCGTTTGTTCCGTATTACGGTCTGAGAAATTACGGCGGAGTAGGCTCTGCGCTGTCAAAGTATATTAATCCTGAAATTGCGGTGTCAAATCAGGGTGAGGGCGGACTTGAGGCAAACGACTATAATCATTTCAATAACGCGGTTGAGCATATGAACAGCGGCGATTATCTTTATGTCCAGTACGGCTGGAATGATGCAAGTCCTGATATATACAAGAAAAATCTTGAAAAATATTATACCGCTGCCCATGAAAAGGGTGTAAAGCTGATTATTGTAAGTCCTACGGAGAGAAGAAATCCGGGTTACAATTATGATTATGCAAACAACAAATGGAATTCCACAAACGCGGGCTATGCGGAAGCAGGCAAGGCTTTTGTGGATGAGAAAATAGCCGCGGGAGCAGATGATATTGCGTTTATCGATCTGCAGGCATCAATTATAGAATGGATGAATGATGTGACCGAGGATATTTTCAATCAGCGCAAAAGGCTTGGCTTTGCGGATGCTTCAAGGACTCCGAACGCGATGGATTACTATTATCTGTGCGGCTGGGAAACAGGCGCGGATACGGTGCATATGAATGACGCGGGCGCTGACAATGCAGCATACCTCGTTGTACAGCAGGCAAAGGCAGTGATAGAGGAAAATCCCAACAGTGTTCAGGCAAAGGTTCTGTCAGAGCTTGTTGAAAACGCTCCCGACAATACGCCGTATACAATATCCGATGAAATTGTATCAGACGGCTGGGCGCCAAACCCGCATTATCCGTATCCGTCGGCAGAATCGATTGAATTTACATATCCTACAATGGTTAAAGCTGTTGACGTGTCGGATAATAAGCTAAGCAGCATGACAGTTAAGGTGCAGGGAACAATGAGCAAGTATGCTCAGGGCGTGGCAGAAATATCGGATGCCGAGGGAAATGTCACCGCAACCCTGTATACGGTTTCAACGGA
>JBJEIV010000267.1:0-2068 GCA_051877395.1 Candidatus Ornithomonoglobus sp. | reverse complement strand
CAAAAACAATGCTATACTCACAAGATTTTGAAACATACAGTGTCGGCGACAGCGGCGGCTGGACATCGTCGGCGGGAACAGTGTCAGTGAAATCGGACGAAACTGACGGCATAGGTAAATATATGACGGTTGTGTCGGGTAAAAGCGGCACCTGCCGCAGCGGATATGTCGAGCTTCCGAGCGCGGTTACTGAGAATTTTGTTTTTGAGTGCGATTACAAGTCAACCTCAAACGTGAACGTATCGGATTTGGAGCTTGTTGAAACTAAAAATTCAATTTACTCTAATCACGGCGTATATTCAAACGCAAATTATGTATTCACAATGGCAAGACCGGCAGGCTCCGATTTGTATGTTATAAATAATAATTCGGACGACAGCGGTTTAAAAATCACAGGCTATACCGATCCGGTGTTTTCAACAAAGGAAATCACGGGCAATCCGTGGCTGCACGTTAAAGTCACCGGCGATATGGAAAATCAGGTTGTGTATGTGACAATAACCTCGCTTGACGGTAAGACAGAGTATCATCACGGCAAATACAATATGAATGTCGGACGAGGAACGGCGGTAAGCTCGTGGAAATGTATACATCTTTTGTCGCCTACCACAGGCGGTGATACCTGTATAGATAATATCGAGGTTTATAAGGCGCGTCAGTCAGATTTGGCAGACGTATATCACAGCGTGAAAATTACCTGTGGAGCGTCAAGCTTCGATCAGTATGTCCTTGACGGTGAAAGCGTCGTAAATATTCCTGACGTAACGAGCTACGGTGAACATTTCGAGGGCTGGACGGTCGGCAATGACACTGCAAAATACACAAGCGCGCAGCTTGCATCTGTACCGATTACGGCTGACTGCGAGATTGTCGGTCATATAGGCGAGGGATATATTGAAGCAATGACAAGCGTTGAATTTAAGGACTTCCCCGCCGGTAACGAGCTTGTTATGGGCGAGGACGAGAACACCTACGGAAGCAATTCCATATCGCTCACGATTACAGGCGAACAGGGAACGAGCCTTGTAACAAACCCCGACGTCAGGGTAGACGATTACAGCGTGGAGTGGACGTTTGACGGTTTCCGTACTCTCGACGGCTCGCCGACAGGTGAAACAGGAAATTTATACTGCGACAGCTACGCGCTTCTAAAAACGACCGATACGACGCACGGTACGGCGGTAGATTTTACGTTAAAGCGCACAACGGCGAATTATTACGGCAGAGTTACGGCGAAGGTTACATATAACGGCAAGGAGCTTACGGTTTCGGCTCCGCTCGTGCTTCTTGGCGACAAAACAAAGGACAGCGCGGTAATTTTACCGAAGGCGGGTTATACGTCGGACTACAACAAGTATGACAAGGCTCTCGCGGGTTACACGCTCACGGCCGGTTCGGACGTTTTGTTCGATAAATGGTCGGCTGACGGCTCGGACGGCAAGCATTATGAGTTTGGATCGGACAGCACGGGAAATTATCTGCGCTTTATCCGTAACGGCACAGGCAACAGCGCCTACGGCTATTATGGAATAGGCGATATATCAAAGGAAACAGTGTTTGAGCAGGACGTGCGCTTCTCAAACAGCGGAAATATTCAGTACACAGGAGGCAGCGCGACTTCGATTTCGTCAACCGCATTCACGCTCGCGTTTGACGGCTCAAAGCTTACCTTTAACGGCGCGGAAATCTGCGCCGCGTCAAAGGACACTTGGTATAAGGCAGTAATACACGCCGATCCGACTGCCAAGAAAGCAACAGCGGTGATATATGATATGAACGGCATAGAGCTTGGAAAAACAAGCGAGGCGGTTGACTTTGTAAATACTGATGATTATACAAGCGGCAATTATTACAGATTAAATCCCGCGAAGGCGGCGAACGCGTCAATCGACGTAAACAACGTAGTAATCCGAGAGGCGCAGGTTGACGAGAACAGCTTTATCGTAACGCCCGAGAGCGCAGAGGCAAGCATACCTGACAGCGGAACGCAGACCGTCGCGATAACCGCATCGGCAAAAACTACGGACAGCACGGACGCGCTCGGAAAAGCCGAGTGGAGCATAGACGA